>DASTTJ010000381.1:0-4429 GCA_035760205.1 Steroidobacteraceae bacterium
GTGGACCACCGCTATTGTCATTCGCGGCGATCACCGATGAACCACCACCCGAAGTGGCGGCCGCCGGCCACGATCGCATGATCATCAATCTCAAGCCTGCGCATCTCGATGCGTGGCTGTCGCCGGCGGGGCGTTCACTCGATGAATTGCAGGCGATCCTGAGCGACCGGCAGGCGCCGTACTACGAGCACGAAGTGATGGCGGCGTGATTCTCAGCTTCGCAGCACCACCGCCGGCTTCATGAACATCGCGATGCGCGCCTGCCGCACCGCCGCCACCGTCACCACGGCGAGAGACACGAGTACCGCCAAGGCCAATGCCCAATACGCCATCGGCGTGCGTTCGGTGAACGGCGCGAGATAACGCGCAATCGCCAGGGCTCCAAGCGGAATGGCGATGAGCGCCGCCAGCAGGATGACGGTTCCGATTTCTCTGGCCACCAAACGGCCCACATCGCGGCGACCGGCGCCAAACAACTTGCGCAAGGCAATTTCACGAGTTCGGCGTTGCACCGCATCGGTGGCCAGCACATAGGTGCCAATGGCGGCGATGAACATGGCGATGATGGTCGCCAGGCTCAGCAGCTTCGCCAGCCGCGCATCGTCCGCGTAGTTCTCCGCGTAGATGTTCTTCGCTGGACTCATCTCGAGCACGGAATGGGGAAAATACTTGGGCCACACCGAGCGAACGGCACTCGCCGCATCGGCCACCGATCCGCTGGCGCGTACGGTGACCGTCACGCCTCCCGACCACAGGTGATAGGCCACCGCGCCCGGCGCTTCGCGCAGCGAGCGGAAACGGATCTCGGGTGCAATCCCGACGATGCGTTCCATGCCGCGCTCCGCACCGATGCCATTGCGGACGAGCAAGACTTGTCCCACGGCCTCCTGCGCCGTGGCGAAGCCGAGCTGACGCGCGGCAATCTCGTTCACGACGAGCGGCACGTTCTTGTCGTACTTGTCGAGCCGCGGATCGAACAATCGCCCTGCCACGGGGCTGATGCCATACAGCTCGAAGAAGTTAGGCGTCACCTCCTTCACTTCCAGGGCGACGCTCGCGCCGCCCTCGCGCTGGAATTCACCTCTCCAGGGATTCTTCGTGCGGCCGACGGCGTCGGTCGCCGCGGTGACGCCGGCGATCGCCGGATGCTGACCGAGCTCGGCGAAGAGGCCGCGCGTCGCGTCGGTCTCTCCGAGGGATCGTCCTTCGTTCATCTCGAACACCAGCAATGGCGCCGGATCGAAACCGGGCGACGTGTCGATGGCGAACCGGGTTTGCCAGGCCACGGCCAGCGTGAAACTGGCCAAGCCCATGGCGGCGGCGACCTGCAGCACGGACAGTGCCTGGCGAAGCCGACGGGCCGGCTGGGACTCCGTATCCGGGCGACCGGCCAGCACCTGCGCAGGGCGCACGCCGAATGCGATCCACGCAGGATAGATAGCCACGAGCACGCCGACGATTCCGCCTGCGCACAAGGCCATGGCGATGTTCTCGAGCGAGAGCACCGCCGACAGACCGCGGTTCACGAGCGCCTCGAACATCGGCAGCGCCAGCACCGCCAGCGCCAAGCCGATCACGGTGGCGGACAAAGACGCCAGCAGCGATTCGGCGAGGAACTGCATCGCCAGACGCCACTTGGCGATCCCCAGCACCTTGCGCATGCCGATCTCGCGCTGGCGCCGGATGACGCGCAGCGTGGCGAGGTTCACGTAGTTGATGGCCGCCAGCGCCAGGATGAGAACTGCAATCGCCACGAGTCCGGCGACGACCCGGCGGTCGCCTCGATCCACGGGCAGGGAGTGCCGGTCGGTGAAGAGGTCACGGTCGAAATAGGCTTCGCGCAGCGGAGAAATCTGCACGTCCGCCACCTTGCGGCCGCCCAGGCTGGCAACGGTTTCGGGCGCCAGCTTCAGCATGAGCGCCGCCCTATCTACTGCCTGCTGCAGCGCCTCGGCCACCGCCACGGGCGAGGCTTCGGGGTGCAGGCGGATCAGCAGGCTGCCCGGCCAGCCTTGAGCGCCCTGCAGCATCTCGTCGCGCATGAACGCGGGAATGAGGTTCAGATTCACGCCGTTCAAGCTTTCGAATGGAATTGTGGTGTTCGCCGGCGGATCGCGCAGGACCGCGGCAATGCGCGCCACGCCTTTTGTTTCCACCGAGTTCAGCAGGAACGCGCGGCCCAGCACATCCGTGGTGCCGAACAAGCGTCTCGCGGTGGATTCCGTGATGGCAAAGGTGTCGGGGCGAGTCAGCGCTTCGTTGAGATCACCCTGGACCGCGTGCAACCCCAGCATCTCGACGAAACCCGGAAGCGCGGTCAGGCTTTTGAGCCGGTGCAAATGGCTGTCCGCCTGCAGGGTCAGCGGAAACCAGCCGACGTAGCCGGTGGCATCCATCACTCCGGGCGTTGCCCGCGCCGCTTCCCGCAACAACAGCGGTGATTTGTCCTCCCAGCGTGCGTCGGCGATGAGGTTGTTACGGTGTTTGACCACGTAGACGTGCCCGGCATCCGGCACATGCGCGTCGTAACTCCACGAGTAGCGTGCGAAAGCCAGCAACAACAGGAATGCCGCAAGCCCGACGGCCAGCCCCAGCACGGCCACCAGTGAATAACCCGGCTCTTTTGCCAGGAGTCGCCAGGCGACGCGAAAGTCTTTGAGGTTCACGAGGCAATCGCTCCGTCCAACAACCCCACGGTGCGTTTCGCGCGCGCCGCGTGGGCTGGCGAATGCGTGACCATCACAATGGTCGTGCCTTCATCGTTGATCTGCTGCAGCAGCCCCATGACTTCATCGCCATGCGCGGTATCGAGATTGCCGGTCGGTTCATCGGCCAGCAGCAACGCGGGCTTCGTGATCAGCGCGCGCGCCACCGCAACGCGTTGCTGCTGGCCTCCCG
This sequence comes from Steroidobacteraceae bacterium, assembly GCA_035760205.1. Taxonomy (GTDB): domain Bacteria; phylum Pseudomonadota; class Gammaproteobacteria; order Steroidobacterales; family Steroidobacteraceae; genus CADEED01. The sequence continues at coordinate 2,899 of DASTTJ010000381.1, forward strand.
AAAGCTGTGAAGGACGGTGTCGGGCCCGGTGCGCGATACCTAACTTGTCGAGCATGGCTGCCACGAGCGCACGCCGCTCCTTGGGAGAGGTGCGGGTGTATTCCAGCGCCAGCTCCACGTTCTCCTCCACCGACAGTTCCTCGATGAGATTGAAGCTCTGGAAGATGAAGCCGATGCGCCCGCGGCGCAGCGTGTTGAGCTGGTCTTCTCGGAAGCCCGCCACGTTCCGGCCATCGAACCAGTACTCACCGCCATCGGGTGAATCGAGCATGCCGAGAATCGACAGCAGCGTCGTCTTGCCACAACCGGAGGGACCCGTCACCGCCACGTATTCTCCAGCCTGGATTTCGAGACTGATGTTGTTCAACGCCGTGGTGATGACTTCTCCGCCGACAAACTTCTTGGTGGTGTTCACGAACTTGAGCATGGAGACCTCGCGGGTTATCTGGCGATTTGCAGCCGTTCGACTTTGCCGAACTGGCCGTAGTGCGACACGATCACGCGCTCGCCCACTTCGAGGCCCGACGCGATCTCGACCTGGCGGTTGTTGCGGCGGCCGACGCGGATGGTTCGCCGCGTGGCCGAAGCTCCATCACGCGCAACCACGAACACCCAGGCGCCGCCGGTATCGTTGATATAGGAGTCGTTGGGCAGGATCAGACCCGGACTGCTCTCACCCAGCGTGAGGCGAGTTTCCGCGCTCTGCCCCGGGCTCATGCCCTCCGGCGCCGCGCCACTGAACCGCAGTTCGATTGTGAAGCGGCCCTGATCAACTTGCGGAAAGACGCGGCTGATCGCGACGGGGTAGCTGCGGCCGTTGATGCTCGCGCTGCCTTCTTTGCCGGTAGCGACGCCATCCAGGAAAAACTCGTCGATCTGCGCCACCAGCTTCACCTCGCCCGGATCGTCGATGCGCCCGATGTGCTGATCGGGTTTCACGATTTCACCGAGCTGCAGATGGAAATCCGTCAGGCGCCCGGCAATCGGCGCGCGTACCGCGAGCCCTTCGATCGACTCGTTGACCACGCGCAGGCCGGCATCCAGTCGATCGACGGCGCGTTCCATCTGTTTCGCGCCATCGCGCTTGATGCGCGCCTCGACCGCGAAGCGGTTCGATTCGTCTTCCAGCGACTGCTGTTCGCGAGCCATCCGGTCCGCGGATTCCTCGAACGCCGCCGCGGAGACCACCCCCTCCTTCGCCAGGGGCGCCAGTCGCGCATGCTGCTTGCGCGCCTGCGTGAGCGCGAAGTTCAGATCCAGCAGACGCCGCTGGTGCTCGGTCTCGCTGCTCTCGATGGCCACGCGCAGGATCGACAGGTTGGAGATCTGCTGCGCGCGGTCGGCTTCGCGCGCCACCAGCTCGAGCCGCAGCTGCGGGTTCGACAGACGGAACAGCAGGTCGCCCTTCGACACACGCGCTCCATCCGTGGCCAACACTTCTTCCACGCGCCCGGACTGGAGAGCATCGAGCATGACGGAATGCAGGGGCTCGGCCGACGCCCGCATCACCAGGTCGTTGCGAAACAGGTCA
>DASTTJ010000382.1:0-11215 GCA_035760205.1 Steroidobacteraceae bacterium
TTTCCCCTCGTCGCGATCAGAACGAGAACTTGACGGTGGCCGCGATGAAGTCACGGTCGTTGATGTCGTTGAAGCGGCCGGCGCCGCCAAACTTGGTCCACGACATGTCCACTTCCCACTTCGCCAGCAGATTGGCGGCGACGCCCAGTGTGAGGCCGTAACGGCCCTCGATGAAGTTGCCGCCCGGTCCGGGAGTGGTGCCGCTCACGTCATGCTGCCAATTGAACCGGGGCAGGACGTTCCACGGACCCATGAGGCCCGGATACTCCAGGCGCCCCGCGACACGATATCCATATGACGTCGCGTCGGCGAAACGGTTCTGCGGCTCGACGAGATTCAACGCCAGGCAGTTGGCGGCCGAGAGTGTCGGGCAGTGCCGTCCACGCAGTTCGTAGTTGCCGCTGACATTGGTGGCCGGGCCATTGAAGCGCAGGCCGCGATCGTTCGGACCGCCCGTGAGTTTGTCGGGCATGTCCGGCACGTGGGTCACGCCGGCTTCCGCGACGATGACCATCTGCGACGCTTTCAGCACGTTGGCAAAAGACTTGGTGGCCGTGAACTGCGCCTGGTAGGTGTCGTACAGACCCCAGCCTTCGACTTTTTCGTTGAGACCGAAACCGCCGAGCTGGCCGCAGTGCGTGAGTGTGGAAGCCGCCGGCACACCTTCCGGACAGGTGGTGGGCAGCGGCGTGTTGCGCAACACCGCGAGGCCTTGTTCGAATGGCGTGAGGGCCGCGAACAGCAGTTCGACGTCGTCGAACTGCATCGGCACATCCTGGCGATAGGCCACTTCGCCCTGAAGCGCGATGCCTCCCCACTTAAGCTGCGTGCTGAACGAGAGGCCGATGAGCTTGATGTCTTCGGGGTACTCGGTGAAGTAACCCGCGGTGAGCGCGTACTCGTGCGTCGCGATGTTGCTGGCCTGCGTTGCCACGTCGCCCTGCGCAAGCTGCGTGTTCGCGCCGATGGTGGCGTACTGCGTTGCCTGAGCCAGCGAGAGATTGCCGCCGGCGGCTGCCGAACGCGCCACGCCGAGATTGGCCGCCGTGGCGATGGCCGCTGGAACCGAGAGCCCCGCGCCCAGCGCCTGCGCCGCGGCGCCGACGGCGTTCAGCGCGCCGAACGCATTGCCGACGCCCTGCTGACTGCCGGTCACGCCGGAGATCAGCGGCAGGCGGCTGTGGTAGTTCAGGAAGAACAGGCCGAACTCCGTGCCGTTGTTGAAATCGGGCGCGTAGTACTTGAGGTTGAAACCGTATTGACCGTCGTCGGAGGCCTTCTCCGTGGGCAGCCGGTTCACCGTCTGGAAGTTGGTGATGTACGGGCCGCCGAGCGGGCTGAAATCCACGCCCTGGTCAGAGAACGAACCGAAGCCCAGCACCACTTTGCTGCCGCCGGTGGGCGCGAAATCGTTGCTGCTGAAGTACGACCCGGCCGGTTCCGGCACCGTCGCATTCCAGTCGGTGATGTAGATAGCCTGCGCGGACCAGTTGTCATTGAACTGCAGGCTGAAGTTGACCATTTCCTGCGGCAGGAATGCTTCCTTCAGCTCCGAGCCCGGCACGCGCAGCGCGGACACGTCGAAGTGGTTGATGACGTTGATGCCGTTCTGGATGAAGGTGCTTTCGCCCCAGCTCACCACCTGCCGGCCGAGGCGCAGTTCGGCGCCCATGGAGCCCAGGTCGAACTTGGCATAGACGAACGCGTCCAGCAGGCGGGTATAGCCCACGACCAGGTCTTTGGACTTGTCCGAGAGCGGCGTGCGCTGGGTGTTGTTGGCGGCATCGTCATACAACCCCGCGGCGCGTACAAAAGCGCCGACACCACGATAGTTGACCGACAGCTCCGTCAGCACCTTGAGCGCGCGGGCGTACATGTCCGTGTCGTAGTTGAGATTGCCGTCGTCGATGTTGGGCGAGCGGCCGCAGCCGCCATCGGCAATGGCGATGAGCCGGCAGTCGCGCGATTCGATGCGCCAGGCCTGCCCGTAAGTGAGCGTGGTATCCCAGCTACCCGAGAAGGTGCCCGAATCGTTCTGGAAATCCCAGGCGTAAGCCGCGGGCGACGCCAAACTGAGCGCCGCGACGATCGGAAGCGAACGTGTTACGTATCGCCGGATCAGATCGTTACTCATTAATTTCCCCTGAGACCGCGGAAATGCTACGAGTCGCGAGGAAGGAGCAGCAGTACCGCTTGGCCTTATCGTCTTAGTGTTCCGCCGCGCTGCTGCCTCCCCTCGCGGACGCGTAGGCGCGGACGTGTTGCGCGTGAGTATAGCAGCGGGTTCCCGCCCTAAGGCTAGGCCGGTGCGTCCGCCGGGGATTCCCTAGCCTGTCCGCAGGCAATCTAAACCTGAGTGACTTGCAGGATGCTGTGGCGGATCTGCTCCGACAACACCAGCTGCGCGTCGGCGGCGACGCGAACCAACACCTCGTCGAACTCGAGGTTGCCGCCTTCGCCGGCCTTGAGAACGCCGCGCTCGCGCAGCAGGTCGATAAAATTCTCGAACAAGGCGCGGTCGAAGAATTCCGGCGAATTGAATCCGTAGAGCATGTTCATGCGCTGGGCGGCCAGGTGGCACTGCTGCTCGAGCACCTTCTGAGTCATGACCCCGGTGCCGGCCTTCAGCAGCAGCGAAATCGCCAGGTAGTAGCGCTCGATGGTCTGGATGGTGGCCTGCGCCAGCATCGACAGCTGCATCGCGCCCGGCGAATCCGGCGGCGGCCTCATCCAGACACTGCGATTCTCGTTAGGCTGCAGCACTCCGAGCTCGGCCAATGCAGCAAGGACGCCCTCGACGACCTTCGCCAGTTCTTCCTCGCGCCAGCGCAGGAAAAGCTCGGAGGCAACGTAGGGATAGATGCGCCACGCCAGTCGCTGGATGTCCTCGGTTCGCAACATGGAATTGCCGATGAACGCACAGGCGACCAGTGAAGGCAGCGCGAACAGGTGCAGGACGTTGTTGCGGTAGTAAGCGATGAGCTGCGCGCTCTCATCGCTCATCTTCACGATGTCGCCAAGCTTGTGAGGCACCCGCGAGATGATCTTGAGCGTCTCGCCATAAACCACGATCTCGGCCGGGCTGGCGTCGGTGACCGTGACCCGTGGGCCATAGGGCGAGGCGCGCAACAGTTTGAGATACAGCTCGATCTGGCGAAGCAGCGCGCTCTCCGGCAGGGCGCCGCGCGGCGACGCGAGCAGGCAGGTGGCCAGCAGATTGATGGGCGTGACCGCCGCGGCGGCATTGATCCCCCGCATGATGGCAACGGCAAGCTCGCCGATGAGCGCGTTGATCGCTGGCGAACGCGTGTCGTCGTCGAACTTCTGTGCGCGCCAGGCGGGCAGTTGAAGGTCGAGCAGATCATTGAGCCGGATGGGCTCCCCGATGTTGACGTGCACCGTGCCGAAACGCTCACGAAGCACGCGCAGCGAGAGCAGCAGGTCGAGCCAGCTCTCTTTCTTCTTTGGAGCGCCCGAGAGCTCTGAAATATAGGTATTGGCCTCGACGATGCGTTCGTAGCCGAAGTACACCGGCACGAACACCACTGGCCGCACCGGATCGCGCAGGAAGCTGCGCACGGTCATCGACAACATGCCGGTCTTGGGGTGCAGAAGCCGGCCCGTGCGCGAGCGCCCGCCTTCGATGAAATATTCGAGCGAGTGGCCACGAGCCATGATGGCGGCGAGGTACTTCATGAAAACGACGGTGTACAGCGCATTGCCACCGAAACTGCGGCGGATGAAGAATGCGCCGCCCTTGCGCAGGAAGCGGCCCACCACCGGGATGTTCAGGTTGATGCCGGCGGCGATGTGCGGCAGCGCATAACCCTGGTGGTAGATGATGTACGACATCAGCAGGTAGTCCATGTGGCTGCGATGGCAGGGCACGTAGACCACCTCGTTTCCTTCGGAGACATCCTTGAGGGTGCTGGCGTGATTGATCTTCACGCCGTCGTACACGCGATTCCACACGCGCCCCAGCAGTTTCTCCGCGATCTGCACGAATGAATGCGAGTAGTTAGCAGCGATCTCGAAGGCGTACTTGCGCGCCTGCAGCAACCCCGGACGGAACTTGTCGTGTTTTTCGCGCGCCTCGGACGCAACCACGGCGCGCACCGCGCGCGCGCGCAAAACCTGCGCCACGATCGTGCGGCGGTGTGAGAGGTCCGGCCCGATGCGGATGGCACGCTGTCGTCGCAGGATGCCGCGCAGGATGCGGGTCACGCGCCGGGCCTGGTCGCCCGGGGGCGCGGCATCGAGCAGTGAGCGCAGACTGATCGGCTCGCCGAACTCCACGAACACATTGCGACCGTTGACCAGCACCGACCCGAACTTGCGCAAGCGGGAAGTCAGCGCCCAGTTTTCGGCGAACAGCAGGCGCAGCCACGACCCCTCCTTCTGCGGAGCGCGTCCCCAGTACACCGCCGTCGGCACCATCAGCACGTCGCGCACCGAATCGGCGCTCAAGCCTTCCACCAGCGCCAGCAGGTGCGGCGGCGGCCGGCGTGTTTGCGTGGCATCCCAGAAACGGCGGCGGCGGGCCACATCGAAATAGGACCGGCGCTGTTCTACGGGCAGGCTGCTGGATCGCTTCTCCGGATACGGCAGGCCCTTCTTGCTGGCCACGTTGCACAACACGGCGAGGTCGGTCCTCGAATCGCGTTCGAGCACGTAACAGACGGGCACGCGCTGGTCCGTCAGCACCGTCGGCGCCTCTGCAGGCTGCACGGCGGCCCGAACCCAGAGCCTCAAGAATCGTCGCAGCAACCAGCTCATGCGTTTACGCGCACCACCCGCCGTATGATGTTAGGCGCCGGAGTGTAGCCGAGAGCCCTCGACATGACCGAGATCGCGAAACTTAGGGTGATTCTGACGGGCGCCTCCGAAGGGATTGGCCGCGCGCTGGCGCTTACGCTTGCCGCACGAGGTGCTCGCCTGGCGCTGGCCGCGCGCGACCGGGAGCGCCTCGAATCATTGGCCCAGGAGTGCCGCGCGCGTGGCGGCGAAGCCCGCGCCCTGCCCACCGACGTCACCAGCGGGCAGGACTGCGAGTGGCTGGTGGCGGAGACCGTGAAGGCGTTCGGCGGCATCGACGTGGTGATCCACAACGCCGGCATCACGATGTGGAGCCGGTTCGATGTGCTGAAGGATCTGTCGATCTTCGAGCGGATCATGGAGGTGAACTACCTCGCCCCCGTGCGCCTCACCTCGTTGTCCTTGCCGCACCTCAAGCAGTCGAAGGGTTTGCTGGTGGCGGTGGCAAGCCTCGCCGGACTCACCGGCGTGCCCGAACGATCAGCCTATGCCGCGAGCAAACACGCGATGATCGGCTTCTTCGATTCGCTGCGCATCGAGTTGCGCGGCAGCGGTGTCGATGTGAGCGTGATCGCGCCGGATTTCGTGGTGACGGAGATCCACAAACGGGCGATAGGGCCGGACGGCGAGCCGCTCGGCGAGTCGCCGATGAAGCAGGCGAAGATCATGACAGCCGAGGATTGCGCGAAGCGCATTGTACGGGCGATTGAGAAACGTGAACGCCTCGTGCTGATGTCGGCGCGCGGCCGCCTCGGGCGCTGGCTCAAACTACTCGCGCCTTCCTTGATCGACCGCATCGCCGAGCGGGCGATTCGCCAGCGCCATTAATGGGGACATTCCTGATTTGCTAGCAAATGGGGACGCGGCTCAACGTAAAGGGGGCAGATCCGTCCCCTTCTACGGCAACCGCAGCGAGGCTTGTCCGAACGCATAGCGCCAGCCGCCCGCCGTTCGCACGTACGTATCGCTGAACCAGAGCTTGTATTCGAAGGCACTCGCATCGCTCTTGCGAACGCCCTTGAGCCACAACAATGCAGTGACGGTGGCGGTGTCCCTGCCGAACACGCGCACGGCCTGGGTGCCGGGCATTTCCACCTGTTTCTCGTACTCGATATGCTTGTCGCGTGCGGATGCAATGAGTTCCGCGCGCGAATAAACCTTGCCGTCGCCCAGCACCAGCGTGAAATCCGGATGAAGGATGCGATCCATCACCTGCCAGTCGTTGCGTTCGACCGCCGCCTGGTACTCGGTATCGAGGGCGGCGACGATGCTCGCGTGATCTTCCGTTGCCGAAGACGCGCCGGCGAGAAGCGCGGCAGTGATCGCAAGCGTGGCTAACAATCCATGGCGGGGGTTCATCGGTTCCTCACTGCGGCAAACGGAGCATTGAGCGGTGCACGAGGCGGCGAATCGAGCAGCCGCCGGATCGCCGGCAGCTGTTCGCTGGCCGCCCGCTGCCCAATCTCGAAGAGGCGGGGCATGGCCGCGGTATCCCACAGCCCGATGCGCCGGTCGATGTCGAGCTCCAGGTGAAACATGTGCTGCCCCGCGGCGCGCGCCGCGTCGATGCGGGCCTGTTGCAGATTGTTGATCATCGCCGTGGTCACCTGCGCCACCAGCCGCGACGCCCGATCGATCCGCCGCGGCATCGCGCCGCGAAAGCCCAGCGTGATGACCGCATCTGCGTCGCGCGCCGCAGCCACGGGCAGCGGATCGGAGATCACACCATCGGACAGTCGCTGCCCGTCTATCTGCACGCTGGGAAAGATGAACGGCAACGCCATGCTGGCGCGCACCGCGTCCGCCACTCTCCCACGCGTAAGGACCACCGAGTTCCCCGTCAACGCCTCGGTGGCCACCACGCGCAGCGGAATGGGCAGGTCCTGCAGGCGCGCGTCACCGAAAGCCCGTTCGACGCGCTCACGGATCAGGCGTGCATCTCGAAGCGAGAACCCCGCATCAAAACGCATCAGGCGCGGCGCGATGAGCTCGAGATACGCACTCCATCGCTTCTGCTCGGTGAGCTCCGCCGACCACAACCGCTTCGCAGCTTCCAGACCCTGCTCGCCGGTCATGCCGGCGGCGATGCACGCGCCAAACAGCGCCCCCGAGCTGCAGCCCACGACCAGGTCGGGCCGCATGCCCGCCTGGCTGAGCACCTCGCTGACCCCCAATGCCGCGATGCTTCGAACTCCGCCGCTGCCCAGGACCAGTGCCAGGTGCGGCGAGTTCGCGGCGCGAGTGTTCACGGGCTGCATGATCAGAACTTCATGTTGGCGCGCAGGAAGTACCGGCGGCCAAGCACATCGTAGGTGGACGGATCGGTGTTCATCTGCACGCCCGCCGTGTAGATAGGCGGCGTCTCGTCGGTGAGGTTCTCGACGCCGACCCGCAGTTCCAGCACGTCGTCCATGCGCCAGGAAACATTGGCATCGAGATAGGTGATCGACGGCACCCCCACGGTGGTGAACGGATCGTACGAGGCGTATTTGTTGGCCATCGCCGGCAGGTGCTGCACACGCAGCCCGGCGCCAAAGTTCTCGCGCGTCCAGCGCGCGTTCAACAGCAGTTTGTAGTCCGGGAACGCACCGCCGACGATGTCGCCGATGGTCCCGCGGTAGTCGATGACCGGCAGGCCCGATAGATAGCTGATCTCCCACTTCTGCAGCCAGTTGCCCAGCAGGTTCAGATCGAGCTTGCCCGCCTTGCCGAGCCCCACACCAAAGTCAACCTGGACGTCGACGCCCGACGTCCGCAGCGACGACACGTTGTCCGTGCCCTGGCTGGGCACCACCGGCTCGCGGCTGCTCCGCGAGAGGCGATCGATTGCGGCACAGGCCGGGTCATCGGCGTCGAGCGTCGGGTTGTTCCCCGAGAAGCCGTAGCACAACAACACGATCTCTCCCGCCGGAATCGAAAAGATCGCATCGTTGAGTTCGATGGAGTAGTAGTCGATCGACGCGCGGACCGTGTCGAAATCGAAGACGACGCCGAGTGTCACGGTGTCGGCCTGCTCTTCGGCCAGATTCGGATTGCCGCCACCGGTGGTTCGCACCTGCCCATTGCCGAAGCGATAGGTGTCGATGCTGTCCGCCGAGATGCCCTGCTCGATACACAGACCACGAACAGAGCCGTTGCCGCCATGGGCCACGTCGGCGTTCGCGCCGAAGCGGCGCGCCGACGAAGTGTTGTCGCACGGATCTTCGAGCAATGAAGGAAAGTTCTCGTTCTGCGGGCTGAACAGCTCGGCGATCGAAGGCGCGCGAACCGCGCGCTGGTACGACGCGCGCACGCGCATCACGTCGAGCGGCCGCCAGCTTCCCTCCATCTTGAATGCATTCGCGCTTCCCGACAGCGAGTGGTCGGACATGCGCGCACCCAGCGTGAATCCGAGTTCCCGGGCAAGGCGATCGCCGGTCAACACCGGTAGATAGAGTTCGCCGAACAGGTCGGTGACGTGAAAGCCGCCCTTGAGCGGGAGCTGCTGGTTGAAACCGAGCAGGTCACCGCGTGCCACGGTCAGGTCCGGCCGGAAGTCGTAACTCTCATCGCGCCAGCTGGCGCCCACCGAAAACTTCGCGTCGCCGGCGGGCAGCGTGAAGGCCTTGCCGCCGATCGTGGCTTCGGCCACGGCGCTGTCGAGCTGTGTCCGGTTGGTGAAATAGGCGCGCACGTAATCGGCGCACGCGGGCGACAACCCTTCCGGCCCGCCAAAGGGGTTGTAGCCGCCGGCGCAGATGTCAGTGCCGCCGGTGGGCGAATTGAGCAGCTCCTGGAGGCGCGGTTTGGACACATCGTTGTTGAGAAAGTTGGTGTTGGACATGCTCGAGCTCGACACATACATGTCCCATTCGTGATCCTCGCCTAACTTCCCGCGCACACCGGCCAGGAGCTGGTACACGTCGTATTGGTCGTGGCTCTCACGAGGACCCACGCCCAGCATGCGCTGGCGGAAATCCAGGGCTGCGCCGGGGTCCGGGCGCGAGGTCAGCAGCTCGGCGAGATCGTCGCCGATAAACGGATTGGCCACTGGAATCAGCAGTTCGTCCGCCGGGACCGGGGCGAGCGTCGACTCCGTGTCGTAGGTTGTGAAGAAAGTCTGGACGTACGCCTCGGTGCGCTCGCTCAGCGCCAGGTTGGCAAAACCGGCGAGATTCCAGCGTTTCACTGGCATGGACAGCGCATTCGGCGGCGCGAAGTTGTAGCTGTAGCCGCTGCCGCTGAAGGCGGGGTCGCTGGTATCGCCGCGGAAGTTGGCCACGCTGTTCGCCTGGCCGGTGCCCATGGTGAACAATGAGCCGTCGGCATTGAAGCCGATGTGCTGGGAAAACGGCACGCTGCCGGGCGCTGCGCCATATCGGCCGAACACGTTGTTCATCGCCGACTGTGTGAAGGAATTGTCCACATCACGGGAATAACGGCCTTCGGTAATGAAGCTCGATCCCTGCGGGGTATTGCCGTCACGGCGCACATCGAGCGTGAGCTGCGAGAAGTCGCGCGCACCCTGGTAGATAGGGTCGCGCTCGGTGTACTGAAAGCTGAACACGGCGTTGCCGCGGTCGTCGCTGAAGTTTGCGCCCATCGTGAGCGAGCTCGACCATTCATCGCCGTCGCTCAATGCGGTGCGTCCGAATCCCGAATCGATCGCGACGCCCTCGAAATTGCGCTTCAGAGTGAAATTGGTAACGCCCGCGATCGCGTCGGACCCGTATACCGCCGACCCACCGCCGGTGACCACTTCGATGTTCTCGATGAGCGCCGCCGGTACGATGTTCACGTCGACGGTGCCCGTCGGATTGGAGGGCGGCAGTCGCCGGCCATTCAGCAGCACGAGATTGCGTTGGGTGCCGAGCCCGCGCAGGTCGATGTTGGCCTGGCCGCCGTTGCCTGGGTTGTTGGAAGTGGTGGTGATGGAAGGCACGAACTGCGGAAGCGTATTGAGCAGGTGCTCCATCGCGGTCGAGCCGGTCTCCGACATCGCCGCGGCGCTCACCGTGACCGTCGGGCTGTCGGACACATAGTCGTCGCGACGGATTCGCGAGCCTGTGACCGTGACCGTCTCCAGGATCTCGGGCTGCGCGGTCTGCTCCGCTGCATCCTGAGCGATGGCTTGTGGCATGCCGGCCGTGAGCGCGGCCGCCCCCGTAAATGCGGCCAGGGCGTGATTCGTGAAAGTCTTGTTGTTCAAGTGGGCTCCCTACTGCGCGCCGAGACGCGCGGTGTGAATGACGTGCGGGACGGTGCGTTGCGCGAGCGAGTTCCTGGCAAAGGCCAGCAGTTCGCCAGACCACTCGGAGAACATGTCGAACACGCGGAAAGCGAGATCCAGGCAGCGCACGCGTTCTAGCTCGGTGAGCGTGATGGCTTCCAGCACGCGATGATCGTGGCCGTGCATGGCGTGCCCGGTCTCACGGCTGAAGTGGAACTGACCGAGGTACTTGAGCTCGGGCCCGCCGTCAGCCTGGATACGCGCCGCGATTTTCGCGGTGAGGCCGAACAACACGTTGCCGGTTTCCTCGATGGCCTCGACGACCACGAGTTTTTCCGTGGGCGTGGTCTCGTTCAGCAGCTGCGCCAGCCGTGCGCCCAGCATGCGATTCTGGCGCGCGTCGTCCTTCATGAACGAGCGCAGTGTCTGGGTGACGCTGGTCGTGCGGTCGAAGCCGAGCTTGGTGAAGTCGTCGAGATACCACGGCCAGTGGTGGTCGTCCTCGTAGGTGTGCTCGTTTATCAGCAGCTGGTGTGGGTCTTTCGACTCTTCATCGCGCAGCACGAAGCGGTTCAGGTCCGAGAACGCCAGGATGAATGGCGCCATGCATGGATAGAACGCCAGGCGGTCACGCGGCGGTATGGACTCTGCGCGCAGGAATTCGAATAGCGGCAGCTTCGAATAGTGTCGCTTGGCTTGCGCCAGCTCTCGCATCACAGCTTTCATCATTTCTCCCGGACATGGAAAGTCACGTGGAGTACTGACGGGGGGAGGAGGGGAAAGCGGACATGCGGTTTGTGAGGTGGGCGGGCCCCAGCGAGCGAACACGCGCAGGAGATGATTTCGCTACAGCCGGGCGCTTCGATCAGTGGGGCATCGCCAGATTGAGGGCCGCCGCCTCAGCTCGAAGTCATGCTGGTGCGGTTGAGTGAAAAGACCGCGAAGAGTCCGCATGAAGCGGAGAGGCGGCTTCGTACGGTGTCAGTCCGAAAGACCCGGCCCGCTCTCTCATCTCCTGCGCGTGTTCGCTCGCTGGGGCGCGAATGTCATCGAACCGCGTCCCGTTTCCCCACCGCGTGGATCAGAGAAGAGCCGCTCGGTCTTGAGGTCTTCCCACAGCCGGGGACTCTCACTCCCCAGTCCCTCCGAACGGAACCGCGACTGATCGACGTGCGCGCGGCAGGCTGCGGA
>DASTTJ010000383.1:0-9682 GCA_035760205.1 Steroidobacteraceae bacterium
GTGGCCATCCAGGGCGCGACAGACTCCTTCCAGAACTTGCTGAGCCGCGGCCCGTAAGGACCGGTGTGGCGCAGGGAGGCAACCTGCACGGGCTCGCGCTCGACCAGTTTCACATTCATGTCGTTCTCCGGTTTTCGGGAGCCGCCATTCTTTCTTTGGGTGCTTTTCACTGCCTGATCGGTCTTGCGCACCGCCTGATCGCGCTTGCGGTTTCGCCACTGCGTCGGCGAGCAGCCAAAGCGGCTGCGAAACGCCCGTGCGAACGCTTCCGCCGATCCGAACCCCACGCCGAGAGCAATCTGCAACACGGGCACCTTCAACTGTGCGAGCAGTCGGATTGCGGCGACTTCGAGCCGCCGTCGGCGCAGGTAGTCGCCCAGCACCTCGCCGGTCCAGACGCGGAAAATCCGATGGAAATGGAATGCGGAGAAATGCGCGACCGTGGCCAGGGTGGCAAGGTCGAGATCTTGTTCCAGGTGGCGATCGATGTGCTCGATCACCGCATGCATTCGCTTGTCGTACTGGCTGCGTCGGGATGCGGCCAATGTCGAACGCGCTATCTGCCGCGGTAGACGATCCGTCCCTTGGACAGATCGTACGGTGTCATTTCCACGGTAACCTGGTCGCCCGTGAGAATGCGGATGTAGTTCTTGCGCATCTTTCCGGAGATGTGCGCGGTCACGACGTGACCGGTCTTCAGCTTCACGCGGAAAGTAGTGTTAGGCAAAGTCTCGACGACTTCGCCTTCCATCTGAATCGCATCTTCTTTCGACATCCGTTACCTGTGGCACCCGAGAAGGCGGCGAATTCTGCCAGAAAAGTGCCATTGGCGAGCAATTTTCAGGCCTCACGAAACATGTCTGCCGCATCCGCCGCGGTGAATCGGGCGACCAGTGCGCTGAATTCGTGACGCGGCACCGGCTGACTGCCCAATGAGCGCAAATGCGGTGTAGGTAGCTGGCAATCGATGAGTTGGACGCCCGCCACAACGGCACGCTCCGCCAGCCGGGCGAGGGCGACTTTCGAGGCATCGCGCTCCCGGCTGAACATCGATTCGCCGAAGAAAACCTGCCCGAGGAGCACCCCGTAGAGGCCGCCGACCAGAGTGCCGTCGAGGCGTACTTCCACGCTGTGCGCATGGCCTCGAGCATGCAGCTCGCAATACGCGGCGCGCATTTCGGGCGTGATCCAGGTGCCGGGTGAATGCTCGCGCCGCGCCGCGCAAGCATCGACCACCGCTTCGAAGTCGTCATCGAATGTAACCACAAACCCACGATTTCTCAGCGTTTTAGCCAGGCTTCGCGAGCAACGAAATTCTGCGGGATAGAGAACCTCGCGAGGATTGGGTGACCACCACAGCACCGGCTGTCCGGCCGAATACCAGGGAAAAATCCCGCGACGGTAGGCCGCCAGGAGCCTGGGAACCGAAAGGTCGCCGCCCGCTGCCAGTAACCCTTCAGGTTCATCGAGCACTTGGTCAAGCGGCGGAAACCACTCGCAATCGGCGTCGGGCGTCAGCCAGGTGATGGTCTTGTTCATGACCGCTACTTGTCGCCTCGGGCGTTGCGACGCGCATCCCGATAGGGAACGTGGTTGCCGATCTCGCGGGCGTATTCGTCGACGTGCGCGCCTTCGCGCCGCAGGTAGTCGCCGATGGCGACCCGGAATCTCGGGTCGACGATCCAGTGCATGGACCAGGTATTCGCGGGCACGAATCCACGGCTGACCTTGTGCTCGCCCTGGGTCCCGGGTTCGAAGCGCTGGATCCCACGCTCGATGCAGAACTCGATGCCCTGGTGGTAGCAGGTTTCGAAATGCAGGCTGTGGTGCTCTTCGCGCGCGCCCCAGTAACGTCCGTACATCGCTTCCGGGCTCCAGAAGAACACGGCCACTGCCACGGTCGCGCCCGCGCAGCGCGCACGTTTGATCATGAAGTTGTCGCCGAGCGCGGCCGGCATTCTCCGAAAGAAGGCTCGCGTGAGGTAAGGCTCGTGGCCGTGACGCAGGAACGTGTCGCGGTGCAGATCGTAGGCTTCGTCGATGGCCACGAGGTCGATGCCGGTGCCGGACAATGTGTCGAAGGTAATGCCTTGCTCGGAGACGCGGCGGCGTTCGCGGCGCGCTTTCTTGCGTTTGTCGGCCGTGAAGCTGTCGAGGTAGTGATCGAAGTCGCGATAGCCGCGGTTGTGCCAGTGGAACTGCACGTCGTGTCGCGCCAGCCAGCCGCCGTGCGCAAGCGCCGCGCGGTCGGATTCAGTGACGAACAGCCCATGTATCGAGGAGAAGTTTCGCGCCGCGGCGAACTCGTGGATTGCCGCGATCAGGGCGGCGCGCGTTTTCTCCGCGTCCAGATCGGGCCGCACCAGCAGCCGTGCGCCGCTCGCCGGTGTGAAAGGAACGCCGAGCACGAGTTTGGGGTAGTACTCGAGGCCATGCTGTGCGTAGGCCTGCGCCCAGGAGAAATCGAACACGAACTCGCCGAAGGAGTGCGCCTTCACGTAGGCGGGCGCCGCGGCGGCGAGTCCGCGTTCGTCGTGCAGGGTGATTGGAGCGGATTCCCAGCCCGTTCCGGCACCCACGCAGTGAGCCTCTTCGAGCGACGCCAGGAACGCATGACGCAGGAACGGCGAGCCGCCCGCGTCAAGAGCGTCCCAAGACGCGGAGTCAATCGCTGAGATGTTGGTCGAGGTACTTGTCCGCATCGAGCGCAGCCATGCATCCGGATCCGGCGGAAGTGACGGCCTGACGATACACGTGATCGGCGACGTCGCCCGCGGCAAACACGCCGGGCACGCTGGTGGCCGTGGCCGCTCCGTCACTGCCACTCTTGATGGTGATGTAGCCGTCGCGCATGTCGAGCTGGCCGGCGAAGATGCCGGTGTTGGGGGTGTGGCCAATGGCAATGAACGCGCCGGTGACATCGAGGGTCTCGATGGTGCCGCCATGTTCGGTGGGCCTGATATGTACGCCGTTCACGCCGGTCTGATCGCCGACGATTTCATCGACGGTGTGGTTCCAGGCGATTCGAACCTTGCCGGTCTTCTCGAGAGCGAACAGGCGGTCCTGCAGGATTTTCTCCGCGCGGAATTTGTCGCGTCGATGAACCACCGTCACGTGGCTCGCGAGATTGGATAGATAGAGCGCTTCTTCCACCGCGGTGTTGCCGCCGCCCACGACCACGACGCGATGGCCTTTGTAGAAAAAACCATCGCAGGTGGCGCAGGCCGAAACACCCTTGCCGCGGAACTTATCCTCCGACGGGATGCCCAGATACTTGGCCGAGGCGCCCGTGGCGATGATCAGCGCGTCACAGGTATAGCTGCCGTAGTCGCCGGTCAACACGAACGGACGTTTCGAGAAATCGACCGTATGGATGTGATCGCTCACGATTTCCGTGTTGAAACGCTCCGCGTGCGCCTTCATGCGCTCCATCAGTGCGGGGCCCAGCAGGCCGTGCGCGTCTCCTGGCCAATTGTCCACTTCCGTGGTGGTCATGAGCTGCCCGCCTTGCTCCACGCCGGTGATCAGCAACGGTTTGCGGTTGGCGCGCGCCGCATAGACGGCTGCCGTGTAGCCGGCCGGGCCGGATCCGAGGATGACGAGAGGGCTGTGACGAGAAGTGCTCATGTATAATTTTGGCCATTCAGATGGCGGTTAAGCCTTTGTAGATTGCGCGCGGCACGCCATTTTTCAATCTTCCTTTTGGGTCAGGCGGGCGCGCTGCTTTTGCGACCGGGCCACATGTTAACGGGACACCCATGCGTATTGGCATTCCTCGTGAGTTGAAACCCCGCGAGGGGCGAGTCGGACTTATTCCCGCGGCCTGCGTCGAGCTGGTGCGCGGCGGACACGAAGTTTTCGTCGAGCACGGCGCCGGCGAGAAGAGCGGATATCTGGATCAGCACTTTCGCGATGTCGGTGTCACAGTTCTGCCGACGGCCGATGAGCTGTTCGACAAATCCCAGATGATCGTGAAGGTGAAGGAACCCATCGATCCCGACCTCAAACGACTTCGCAAGGACCACCTGCTGTTTTGTTATCTGCACCTCGCGGCGCTGCCGGAGCTGACACGGCGGCTCTGTGACATCGGCCTCACGGCGGTGGCCTTCGAAACCGTGGAAGACCGCGCCGGGCGGCTGCCGCTATTGGCGCCCATGAGCGATATCGCCGGCCGCCTTTCCATGCAATACGCCACGACGCTCCTGCATCAGCCGCAGGGTGGCAAGGGCATCTTGTTAGGCGGCGTGCCTGCCGCGAAACGGGGTCGCGTCGTGGTGCTTGGGGGTGGGGTCGCCGGTGGCAACTCGGCATTGGTGGCTGCGGGTCTCGGCGCCGAGGTGATCGTGTTTGATAAAGATCGGGACAAACTCGTGGCCGCGCGCGCCATCGGCGCTAACGTCACGGGCTTGTACCCCCACGTCTCCGACGTCGCGGACGCCGTGCACGCGGCGGACGTCGTCATCGGCGCCGTGCTGGTTACGGGCGCCCGCGCGCCGCACGTGGTGTCCGCCGACATGGTTCGCACCATGGAGGCCGGGAGTGTCATCGTGGACATCTCCGTGGATCAGGGCGGCTGTATCGAAACCACCCGACCCACGACTTACGAAGCGCCCACATACCAGTGGGAAGGCGTCACGCATTTCTGTGTCACGAACATGCCGGGCGCGGTGCCACGCACTTCGTCGCAGGCGCTGTCGGCGGCAATCGCGCCGTATGCGGTGCGCCTGGCGGATGATGAGTGGCGCGACGATCCGGGCCTCGTCCGTGGCATCAACGTAGAAGGCGGCAAGGTCACACATCCCGCCCTCATGGGTTGACGGGATTGAGTTAACATCGCGAGCCGGTACAAAGACATAGCGAGCAAATGGCAGAAACCACCTACGATCGAACCAAGCCGCAGAAGCGATTTACGGCGGCTGTTTCACGCGGACTGCGCGAGAGTGCGTTCCTGCTGATCGCCGTCGTGGCGCTGGTCCTGCTTGTCGCGCTGCTCTCCTACCACCGCGAAGACCCCGCATTCTCATCCACGGGCGGCGGCGGGCATGCGGTCGCCAATCTGATCGGACCGTTTGGCGCGTGGCTGTCGGACATCCTGTTCTTCCTGTTCGGCCGTCCGGCCTACCTCTTCCCGGTGATGCTCGGTGCGGCGTGTTTCGTGATGTTCCGGCAGCGCGATGGCGAAGAAGGCCGCACGCGCGCGAACACCGCGGTCCGAATTGGCGGCTTCACACTCATGCTGTTCGCAAGCTGCGGACTGACTACGTTGCATTGGAGCGCCGGCGTGCTGCGCGAAAGCGCGGGCGGTGTCGTGGGGCAGTTCGTCGGCAACGGTCTTGCTGCCAACCTCAATTTTCTCGGCGCCACCTTGTTCATGCTGGCAGGCCTGATGGCGGGCATTTCGCTGGCCTTCGGCGTCTCCTGGCTCACCATCGTCGACCGGATTGGCGCCGGTATCTGGAACGGCATCGGCTGGATCAGGGCGCGCCGCAGTACTGCGCGTGACGTCGCCGTCGGCCTCGAAGCCAAGAAGGCACGAGTCGAAGCCGCCAGGGTGGAAGAAAAACGCGTCGCGACGCGCGTCAAGCCACGCATCGAAGCGCCGGCGGTGGTGGTCGAGAAGAGCGAGCGCGTCGAGAAAGAGCGGCAAGTGCCGCTGTTCGACTCCGTCAAGTCGGGCGAGTTGCCGCCGCTCCAACTGCTGGACGATCCTCCGGTGCACGAGTCCGGGTATTCGCAGGAAGCGCTCGAAGCCATGTCGCGCCTGGTCGAGCTCAAGCTCAAGGATTTCGGCGTCGAGGTGGAAGTGGTGGCGGTGCAGCCCGGGCCCGTGGTCACGCGCTATGAAATGCGTCCGGCTCCTGGCGTCAAGGTCAGCCAGATTTCCGGTCTCGCCAAGGATCTCGCGCGTTCGCTCTCGGCCATCAGCGTGCGCGTCGTGGAAGTCATCCCCGGCAAGTCGGTCATGGGACTCGAGATCCCGAACGAGAAGCGCGAGATCGTCACGCTCGGCGAAATCATCAAGTCGAAGGCTTATGACGATGTGTCTTCGCCACTGGCGATAGCGCTCGGCAAGGACATCGGCGGCAATCCCGTGTGCGCCGACCTCGCCAAGATGCCGCACCTGCTGATCGCCGGCACCACCGGCTCGGGAAAATCGGTTGGCATCAACGCCATGATCCTGTCGCTGCTGTACAAAAGCACAGCGGAGCACGTGCGCCTGATCATGATCGACCCGAAGATGCTCGAGCTGTCGGTGTACGAAGGCATCCCGCATCTGCTCGCGCCCGTGGTCACCGACATGAAACACGCCGCCAACGCATTGCGCTGGTGTGTGGCGGAGATGGAGCGCCGCTACGCGCTCATGGCCGCGCTCGGCGTGCGCAACATCTCGGGATTCAACCGCAAGGTCAAGGACGCGACTGATTCGGGCAAACCGATTCGCGATCCGATCATGACCGCGGCCGCCGCGAACGACCCCAGCATCGACCAAAGGCTCATCCAGGACCTCGTGCCGCTGCCGTATATCGTCGTGGTCATCGACGAACTCGCCGACATGATGATGATCGTCGGCAAGAAAGTGGAAGAGCTGATTGCGCGCCTGGCACAGAAGGCGCGTGCCTCGGGCGTGCACCTGATCCTCGCAACCCAGCGTCCTTCCGTCGATGTAATCACCGGTCTCATCAAGGCCAACATTCCCTGCCGCATCGCCTTCCAGGTGTCGGCGCGCGTCGACTCGCGCACCATACTGGATCAGATGGGAGCGGAGTCTTTGTTAGGTCATGGCGACATGCTCTATCTGCAATCGGGCACTTCGGTGCCCACGCGTGTGCATGGCGCTTTCGTCAGCGATGCCGAAGTGCATCGCGTGGTCGAGGCTCTCAAGAGGAGCGGGGCGCCAAACTACATCGAAGACGTTCTCGAGGGGCCGAGCATGCCGCTCGCCGGAATCTCGGGCGAGCCGCAGGCCGATATGGGCGACGCGGGTGGCGAACAGGATGCGTTGTACGACGAAGCCGTGAAGATCGTCACCACCGAACGCAAGCCGTCCATTTCCTACGTGCAGCGCCGGCTCAAGATTGGTTACAACCGTGCCGCGCGATTGCTCGAGTCGATGGAAAACGCCGGCGTCGTAGGTCCGCTGCAGCCGAACGGCGCGCGCGAGATTCTCGCACCTGCACCCCCGGGAAGTGAATGATCAAGCCAACGATGCGCGCCGCCGGATGGTTGGCCACTGCGCTGCTCGCCACCGCAGCTCCGGCGCAGACGCCACTCGACAGCTATCTCGAACATCTGAAAACGCTGCGCGCGGAGTTTTCCCAGGTGGTCACCGACGGCAAGGGGCGCGAAGTCCAGAACGCGCAGGGAAAGTTGGTCATCGTCCGTCCGGGGCGCTTCCGCTGGGAGCTTACGCCGGCGGGCGGCACGGGCAGCTCGCCGCAGCTCATGGTCGCCGATGGCAAGAACCTGTGGTTCTACGACCGCGATCTCGAGCAGGTGTCGGTCAAGCCTGCGTCGAGCGCGCTCACGGCCACTCCCGCCGGGTTGTTGTCGGGCGAAGGAAACATTCGCGAGCTGTTCAAGGTGTCGCCCGACGGAAGACGCGACGGCCTCGACTGGGTGCTGGTCACGCCGAAAGAAAGCGATGCGGATTTTCGTGAGGCCCGCCTTGCATTCGCCAAGTCCGAGCTCAAGCGCATGGTGCTCAAGGACAAACTCGGTCAGACCGTTCGTCTCGATTTCCTCGCGAGCGAGCGCAATCCCCCGGTGGCCGAAGCCGAAGTGAAGTTCATCCCGCCGGCGGATGCGGACGTCATCGGCACACTCTCGAAATGAATCTGCAGCGCCTGTGGTGGACGCTCGGCGCGCTGCTGGTCGTCGCCGCCATTGTCATTTGCCTCGTGCCGCTACCCGACGTGCCGAGCCCGTTCGAGTGGAACGACAAAACCAGCCATCTCGTCGGACATGGCGCGCTGTCGATCTATTTCGCGGGTCTGGTGCCGCGCAGCAGCTGGTGGAAGATCTTCGTCTTTCTGCTGGTTCTCGGCGTCTCGATCGAGTTCGCGCAGCATTACATGCGTGCCGGCCGGCATGGTGATGCACGCGACGTGCTCGCGAATTCCGCCGGTGCTGCGTTCGGGCTGCTGGTGGCGCGACTGGGTTTGGCCCGTTGGCCAGACTTCGCGGCATGGTTGTTAGGGCGCCAGGCTCCGCAATGAGTTCGCGCGGCGTTGGCAATCCGGGAGGGCAACCCGATTTCCTGCGCGATATCAAACCCGACGACGCACTGCGGCCGCTGGCGGACCGCATGCGGCCGCGCACCCTCGATGAGTTCGTGGGCCAGGAGCAGGTGCTCGGCGCCTCGAAGCCACTGCGCCAGGCGTTGGAGAAGGGCCAGCTTCACTCGCTGATCCTCTGGGGGCCGCCGGGCACTGGCAAGACCACGCTGGCGCGCCTCATCGCGCGCCGCGCCGACGCGGAGTTCATGCAGCTGTCGGCGGTGATGGCCGGCGTCAAGGACATCCGCGAAGCGGTCGAACGCGCACGCGCGACGCGGGCCGAGCGCGGCCGGCGCAGCGTGTTGTTCCTCGACGAAGTGCACCGCTTCAACAAGGCACAGCAGGACACCTTCCTGCCGTACGTCGAAGACGGCACGCTGACGTTCATCGGCGCCACCACCGAGAATCCTTCGTTCGAGGTCATCAGCGCGCTGTTGTCGCGCGCGCGTGTATACGTGCTGCGTTCACTCGGGGTCGATGACCTCGTCAAACTGCTCCGCCGTGCGTTGGAAGACTCCGAGCGGGGGCTGGGTCAACGCCACATCGATATCGACGATGAAGCCCTGGTGGCGTTGGCTCATGGCGGCGACGGCGATGCCCGGCGCGCACTCGGCATGCTGGAAGTCGCCGCCGATCTCGCCACCCCGGTTGAGGATGGAGCAGGCGAGGGCCGCGCGCAGATCACGCTCGACCAGGTGCGCGAGGTCGCCACCGGCGGTCGGCGCCGGTTCGACAAGGGCGGCGAGCAGTTCTACGACCAGATCTCGGCGCTGCACAAGGCCGTGCGTGGTACGGACCCGGATGCGGCGCTGTATTGGTTCGCACGCATGCTCGATGGCGGCTGCGACCCTCACTACCTGGCGCGGCGCATCGTGCGCATGGCCGTCGAGGACATCGGCCTGGCCGATCCTCGCGGACAGCAACTCGCACTCGATGCATGGCAGACCTTCGAACGGCTCGGCAGTCCCGAAGGCGACCTCGCACTCGCGAACGCCGTGGTGTACCTCGCGGTGGCGCCCAAGAGCAACGCGGTCTACGTGGCCTATGGCGAGGCCAAGGCCGACGTCGAACAGTTCGGCACGCTGGACGTGCCGCTGCGATTCCGCAATGCGCCGACCAGGCTCATGAAGGGTCTGGGGTATGGCGAGGGCTACCAGTACGCACACGATGCGCCCGATGCTTACGTGAAGGGCGAGCGATATCTGCCCGACGAGCTGCCGGACCGCCGCTATTATCGACCCGCGCCACGCGGTCTCGAGATCAAGATCGGGGAAGCCCTGGCGCGATTGCGAAAGCCGGACGAGGAAAAAAAATGAGCGGGCCGACGTGAGTTGGTTGTTGGTGGGTCTGGGTGGCGCGCTGGGCAGCCTCGCGCGTCATGGGGCGTATCGGCTGTGGCCGTCGTC
>DASTTJ010000384.1:0-5316 GCA_035760205.1 Steroidobacteraceae bacterium
CGAAACAGGTCGCGCGACACCGTGGCGATGCGCAGATCCACCTCGGCGACACGCAATCCGCGCGGAACCAGCTGCCAGAAGGCCGCAGCCACCGCGACCGGCAACGCGATGCAGGCGCCGAGCACCAGCAGGTTTCGCTGCCGTGGCGGAAGCGGCTGGTCCATCGCGGCGCCCGTGATCCGGTCGTTGATCGGTACAACCTTGGATGCCATTGGCTTCCCTATGACTGGTGTGGTTGTGACTATGACACTTGTAGTTTTCTAGCGCAATCCCGTCGCCCGCAACGCTCTCTTTGCAAGGTTGTGAACTGCATGGTCCGCCCCTTCCGGTTCCGTGAAACTTCCACTCACGGTCAGGTCGGTCGGTGGCCTAAGCTCCCGCCAAATGCGCCGGATTCGTTCCCTCTTAGGGATTCTCTTACGTACTGCGTTCGTACTCGCCAGTTTCTGGGGTACGGCGCATGCGCAGGTTTCGTGTTTCATCAGCGCGGACCCCACCATCCGGAACCTGCAGATCATGGCCCCGCGCGACGCGAATGCCACCCTGCCCCTCGTGCAGGCGGAGCTCGACGTGGTGAAGGCATCGGCATTGCCTGAGCTCGACACGAACCGGATGGCATCGTTGTACGCGGTACAGGCTCACAGTTACGAATTGCTCGAGCTCGACGGCGACGCGCGTAATTCCGCGCAGACCGGACTTCGTCTCGTCCCTGATGTGAACAACCCGATCCATGTCGCGCTGCTGGCGGCGCATGCCCAGAACGTGTACGACCGCGCGGGAATCGATACGGCAATCAAGGTCGTCCAGGACGCACGCGCGCGGCTGGAACCGGACTCGGCCGCGGAAGCCTGCCTGCGAATCACGCTTGGCACCTTGCAATATCGACAGGATCGCGCCGACCTCGCCATCGTCAACCTGATGCACGCCTATCAAAATGGCGTCGCGCAGCAGCGGATCGTGCAGCGCATGGCGGCCGCGATCCAGCTGTCGAAGGTGATGCGCGACATGGGCGAATACACACACGCGTTGGCGCTGAACGCCGAAGTCATCGAATGGAACACCGCGCAAAAGGCTTCGCTGAGTTTGTCGGTCACGCGATTCCTGCGCGGCTCGATTCTGAAGGAACAGCGCCAGTTCCCGGCCGCGATCGAGGAATTCACGAAAGCCCGCGAATTGAGCGTGCAGCTCGATGACACCCAGGGCATTGCCTTTGCCGACCTCGACCTGTGCCAGGTGCAGATCGAGATCGGCGGTTTGTCGGCAGCCCGGCAGCGCTGCGAGAACGCGCTGCGCCTCTTCACCATCGCAAGATCCAACGACGTGGTGAAGCATGCGCGCGCCGGACTCGCACGCATCGAACTCGAACAGGGAAATGCCGCGCTCGCGCTCAAGACGCTCAATGAAATCCTGCAGAACGGTGCGGCGGACATGCCACCGCGCGACGTGGCGCCGCTGTTCAAGCTGCGCGCGCGCGCCAATGCGGCGCTTGGCAACTACCGCGAAAGTTACGACGATCTCGATGAGTCTCTGCGCCGAATGGTGGCCGCCGAAGAAGCGCGCCGCATCCGGCAGGCTGCGACGCTAAGCGCGCGGTTCGAGACGAACCGCCAGCTCGAGCGTAATGCCGAGCTCAATCGCGAGCTCGGGGTTGCCCAGTCGCGGCAGCGAGCGCAGAAGACCTGGACCGCCGTAGCCATCGGCACGGGCGCGATCGTCATCACGTTGATGGCCTTTCAACTCAGCGCGATTCGGCGGCATCGTCGTCAGCTCGCGCTGCTGGCGAACCAGGACAGCCTCACGGGCCTGCCCAACCGCCGTCATACCTACGAGCTTGGCAAGGCGGCATTGGAGAAGGCCGCAGCGACCGGGATCCCGCTCACCGTCGCCGTCATCGATCTTGACCACTTCAAGAGCATCAACGATCGCTTCGGCCATGCCGGCGGCGACAAAGTGCTGCAGGAGTTCGCGCGCGTGTGCCGCGAGTCCCTGCGGGATTCGGATGTACTCGGGCGCTGGGGCGGCGAAGAGTTCCTGATCGTGATGCCTGGCGCGACGCTGGATGTCGCTTTGATCGCCCTCGAACGCCTGCGCGAGCTGTCGCTGCGCATCGAGATTCCGTCCATGGGCAAAGGATTGCAGGTGGGCTTGAGCGCCGGGCTCGCCGCGTACGAAGCAAACGTGAAGGCCCTGGACGAACTGATCGCGCGCGCGGATGCCGCGTTATACAAAGCCAAGCACGAAGGCCGCGACCTGGTGCGAATCGCCGACGAGAACTACGCCGCCGCGTCGAGCGGCGTACGTCGCTCGCTGCGCTGAAATGGGGACATGCTTCATTTCTCACATCTGCCGGAACAGATGCAGGTATGTCCGGCTGACCGGCAAAGTCTCCTGACGACCTTTCAGATGAATGTCCGCGGTCTCGTTCGCGCCGCGTGTCACGTGACTGATCGCGCGCAGATTCACCACCACCGAGCGATGCACCTGCGCGAACTCTGCTGCGTCGAGCTGCGGGATGAGTTCCTTGAGCGGCGTGCGGATCACAGCCTCGCGCGGCTCGCCGGCATCATCGCGCCAGGCGATCTGCGTGTACTTCTCTTCGGCGCGCAAGAAGTCTATGTCCTGCACAGCGATGAGCCGCACTGTCGCCCCGACCGACGCACGCAGCCAGCGCAACGTCCGCGATACCTCCGGATTGAGCGCCTGCGCAAGCTGAAGCAGCAGCGCTTCGGTATCCAGCGCCGGCGTTGCCGCACGCAGGCGCTCCTGTAATCGCGACACGGTCTCGGCCAGGCGCGCCGGCTCGACCGGCTTCACCAGGTAATCGAGCGCGCCCTGCGCAAAAGCCTGGATCGCGTACTCCACGAATGCCGTGACGAACACCAGGTGAGCGCGGCGCCCGATGTGCTGCGCGGCTTCCACACCGGTCTTGCCCGGCATCTGCACGTCGAGAAAACAGATGTCAGGCTTGTGCACTTCGAACAGATCGATAGCCTCGCGGCCATTGCGCGCCTGCGCGACGATCCTGAGGTCCGGCCACGCACTCGCCAGCTGTCGCACCAATGCCTCGCGCAGCAGCGGTTCATCGTCAGCCACCAGAGCCGTTATCTGTGCGGTCATCGAGAAGCCTCCCGGCTCGGAAAGCTGACTTCGGAACATACGCCGTGCGGCACGACCTCGGTCAGCGTCAGTTGCGCATCGCCGCCGAATGCCACCTTCAGTCGTTCCCGCAAGGTCGATAGCCCCGTACCCAGGCCGCGCGTCACGTGCTTCAACCCCACCCCCGTGTCGGTCACCCGCATCACACAGCGTCCATCCCGTATCCAGAGATCGATTTCGATGCGCCCCCCAGCCTCGCTCGGGTCGATCCCATGCCGCACGGCATTCTCGACCAGCGTCAGCAGCGTCATCGGCGGACAGTGCAGCTGCGCCGCGGCCGGATCGAGATGGATGGCGTACTGCAACCGGTCCGGCATGCGCATCTGCATGAGCTCGAGATACGCGCGCGCCAGCTCCACCTCGTTTTCCAGTGTCGTGGTCTGCGAATGCATGCGAGGCACGGCCGCGCGTAGATAGGCGATGAGACTGGTGAGCACCTTCGAGGCTTGCGGAGACCCCGAATCCACCAGCGCCTGCACGTTTGCCAGTGTGTTGAAGAGAAAGTGCGGCTCGACCTGCGCCTGCAACAGTCGCAGCCGCGCGTCCGACTCCCGGCGCTCGAACTCGCTGCGCTGTAGTTCGAATTCCAACGCCTGTTCGCGCGCGAACGCATCGCGCTGCCGGAGGATGCTGCCGATCGCGATCCACGGCGCGATCAGCAGCCCGGCCGCAAAGAGGCGGCCGTAGTCATGCGGATCGCCCCCACCGGTGATCATGAATGCGATGGCCGCGGCGAACGGCACGATGAACGCAATGCCGATGAGCCGGAGCACGGTACGCGGCAGCCAATACGGCATTCGGCGAGGCCAGCGCTCGAGCCAGCCGTACACCACCAGCACGGCGCAGCCAAGCATCACCCCACGCAACAAATCGACTAACAGCGACGTCTCATTGCCCAAGCCGATCAGCGCGCCCAGGCTCGCCGAGACGATCAAGGTGAAGCGCAGTCGAGGCCAGTCGAAGATCCGAACGGGGGACGCCATGGCGTGACTATAGAACAAGGTGGGCGCGCGGCACTCCCGCAGCGGCCAAAGCCCCGCATGCCCGCCGCCGTTCATCGTCGCCCGCCGTCACTCGCTTCGACAGGATCGTCGATCGTCGCAAGCCTCTGCGCTCGCCGAAGCGCGGATTCATAGTCCCGCCATGAAAACCAGAAACAAGGTCTTTGCCGGTATCGCAGCGGTCTTCGTCGTGGGCTTTTCCGCACTGGCCATCGCGATCAGTTATGACGCCGCGTGCCCACCAATACAGCCGCTCGCGACGGACGTGGACTCCACGCGCGCCGTCATGCAGCGTTGTTATGGCGTGCCGCATGGCCTGCGCATCGAGCAGATCGCCAAGCCCGTGCCCGGCGAGGGCCAGGTGCTGATCCAGGTGCACGCCTCGAGTGTCAATCCCGCCGAGTGGTACGGGACCAGCGGTCAGCCGTATGTCATTCGCCTCTTCAATGGCATCGGCGCACCGAAGAAACCGCGCGCGGGGTTCGACGTCGCCGGCACCGTAGCGGCAATAGGTCCCAACGTCACGGCGTTCAAGCCGGGCGATGAAGTGTTTGGCGGCGTGGGCGGTGCGTTCGCTGAATACGCCCTCGCGCGCGAGGCCGGCGCCATCGTCGCGAAGCCTGCGAATATGTCGTTCGACGAAGCCGCCGCGATGCCCATCGCCGCCATCACGGCGTTACAGGGTTTGCGCGATCATGGCGGCATCGCCGCCGGACAGAAAGTGCTCATCAACGGCGCCTCTGGCGGCGTTGGAACCTATGCCGTGCAGATCGCGAAATCGTTCGGCGCCGAAGTGACCGGCGTGACCAGCACGCGCAACGTGGAACTGGTTCGTTCACTCGGCGCGGATCACGTCATCGACTACACCCAGGCAAACTTCACCGAAGGCACGGAGCGCTACGACCTGATCCTGGACAACGTCGGCAATCACGGCTTCTCTGATCTCGAGAATGTGGTGAAGCCGGAGGGGGTCATCGTCGTCGTCGGCGGCTCGAAGAAGGATCCGTTTCTCGGGCCTATCAAGAGGGTGCTCTGGACGAAAATGGTCGCGCACTTCATCGACCCGCGCCTCACCTTCTTCATCGCGAGCGTGAACAAGGCGGACCTGGAAGTGCTCGCCGCACTTGCGCGCGAAGGCAAGCTGAAATCGGTCATCGAC
>DASTTJ010000385.1:0-8159 GCA_035760205.1 Steroidobacteraceae bacterium
TTCAATTTCACCCTGTTGAGCCAGGACGAGGTGTGGGGCAACCAGCACTACTACTGGGGCGCGCCCAACCAGTCCACCACCGATACGATTCGCAATTCCACCTGGGGTGATGAGGCGCACACGGACACCAAGTTTGGCTTGATGAAGACCAAATTCATCGACCAGGGCATTCCCGTCATCCTCGGAGAGTTTGCCGCGATGCGCCGGGATTCTTCGACCTGCGCCGATGTGGATCTGCATCTGCAGTCCCGAAGGTTTTACCACCAATATGTGGTGAAAAGCGCCGTCACAAACGGCATGCGCCCCTTCTTCTGGGACGTGGGCGCCTTCGCAGGCGGCGTGTTCGACCGGGCTAACAACACTGTCGCCGACCCGGCCGCTCTGACGGCAATGCAGCAGGGTGCGTTGGGCATCGCGCCTTGATACCAAGGTAATGCGCCAGGTCAATCGAGTGCAGACGGAGCCCGCACGGTTCACGGCCTCGGCATTCGTCGCGAATGGGGCTCCCGGCTTCGTCTATCGCTACTCTTAGGTTCCGAAAGCCGTCCGGGACCGTTGGCTGAATGGGGTGCCTCACGGAGCCGAAAGTCCGTTCGCGTTCATGAAATCGCCGCGCATCTGTCAGCCACGCTCGTGCCACTTCGAAGCGCGCAGGCAAACGCAATGCAGCTGAGTCACCGGAGCCTGGGAGGTTTGATCTCCTTCTTATTCGGATCACCCTTCACAGCTGGCCGACCACCAAGCCGGCGCGAGTGCTTCGCAGCGCGGCGAAACGCTCGGGTGTGATCGCGAACTCCGGTCTCACGCCGAAGAATCGCTGTGGATCGGTCGCCAGCAGTGCCACCATGTTTTTCGGTTCGCGATAGGTGCCCATCAGCGCGGCGCGTTGAGCGACCCGGGTGACCCCGGGAATTTTTTCGATTTGCTCGAGGGCCGCGATCGACATCGGCGGCGCGCCAGGAACTCTGGTGTCCGTGATCAGGCGATCCAGGTGTTGATCGGCGATTGCCTTGTCGAACCCATCGTTTAGGCCTTGAAGGGTTCCGTACAGAAAGAAAGCGACAGCTACTGAGAGCAACGTGAACAGGGTTCGCGCGCGCCGGCGCCACAAACCGGCCCAAACTAACGGAAAGTACTTCACGCGACCTGGTTTCTGCCCGCTCGTTTCGCCCGGTACAACTGCGCATCGGCCATATGCACCAGTTCGTCGAGTTCGGCAGAGCCGTCCCACTGCGCCAGGCCGATGCTGATGGTGATGGCGAGATCAGGATGTATTTCCCGCCAGTCGTGTTCCGCGACGGCGGCTCGCAGTGTTTCGCAGAATGCGGTGGCATCCGCGCGCGTCATGCCTGGAAGGACCAGCGCGAACTCTTCGCCGCCGACGCGCGCCACGAGATCGCCCTGGCCGCAGCTTCGCCGCATCAACGCCGCGCTTTGCCGCAATGCCTGGTCGCCCACCGGGTGGCCGAGTTCGTCGTTCACGGCCTTGAAGTGATCGAGGTCAGCGATCGCAACGCTGAGTGGCTGGCCGACGGCGAGCGCGACCTCGATTTCGGCCGCGAGCCGCTGCATGAAGCAGCGCCGGTTGGCGACACCGGTCAGCGCATCCTCCTGCGACTCGCGCTCCAGCCGGAGGCTCCGCTCACGGAGCATTGCGATCAGGCGCTCCTTCTCGACGTTCGCCTTCTCGAGCTCAGCCGTTCGCTCCGTGACGCGCTCTTCGAGGTGCCGGCGATAATTCTCCAGGTCCTCGAACGCACGCGCGTCTGCTAGCGCCCCCGCGACCTGCTCGCCGAGTTGCCGCATCAGATGCAGATCGGCGGATGAGTAGTTGCCGGCCTGCGTGTGCTGCACACACAACAAGCCCAGGACTATTCCATCGTTGACGAGCGGCATGGCGAGCAACGAGCCCGTCGATTTCTCTGTTGTTTCGGCTCGCTGCTTCAATTCAGCCGGTGCGTGTTGCCAGTCATCGACGAGCAGCGGTTCCGCGCGTGCGACCACTCCGCCAAACAACCCGGAATCGATCGGCTTCACCCGCCGAGGCAGACGCACCTGCTGGCGCTCGTGTACACGGATATCCAACTGACGCCGCTCGCGATCGACCAGCACCAGATAGAACTCGTCGAAGCGGAACAGCGTGCGCGTCTCGGTCAGGATGCGCTCGGCTAGCTCGTCGATCCGGCGCGCGCCCCGCAGCGCAAGACGGGCCTCGAACAACCGCGTCATTGGCCCGCGCTCGGCCGGCACGGGATCGCGCTGTGTGCCGATGCTGTTGAAGCTCAGAACGAACAGCAACATAAGGCCGGCGAACAATCCGAACACGGCAATGCTGCCGGTGTTGTAGAGCACCGCCGCCAGAACCCCGGCAGGGACGAAAATCAGATCCGAGAGCGCGTAGCTAGCCGTGACGATGCGCCGCACGTCGCGGCCGTCGAAGCGGAAGAACAGCATCATCAATCCGACGTTCAGTATCTGGGCGGTCAGTGCCATCGCGATGAGTGGTACGAAGTCCGTCGCGACGAGCCCGGTGAGCGGATGCCGACCGCCGGCCGCGAGGTAGACGTAGCCCGCGAGCATCAGCATCAGCGCAGTCATCGAAGCGTTGTGGATCGCGCGAAGCGCCGCCACTTTGAGCGATCCCTGACTGTAGCGGCGGCTGACGAGCGGCCAGGTCAGAGACGCGGCAGCGCAGATAGTCGCCGCGATCGCAGGTTCGAATACCAGCAGCAAGCCGATCTGCGGCAGGCGCTCCATCGAGATGAGGCCGAGTCGCGGCGCGCGCAACCCGAACTGCCATACGAACAGGCAGGCGCCAATGCCGAGCAGCACGACCCACCAGGGCGGAAAGGTGACGCCGCGAAGCAATGCCATAGAGAGCGTGCCGGCTGCGAGGCATGCGAGCAACGCCGAATAGATTGCCAGTGCGCCATAACGCGAGCGCATGCGGGAATGACTTCAATTACGCGGTCATGCCGCGACCGGGACACTGTGGCACGGGGCCGGTGAGGGGGCAATCTTCCGGTATTTCGCGCCGCAAGATTTTGCGAACGGACGGTGACGGACTACAGCGACCGCTGTCACCATTCCGAATCCCTTGGTAGAGGGGAAACATGGGCTTAATTCGATCGACGGCGGCACTTGGTTGCCTCATGTTCTCCAACCCGGGGCGTTGCCGCGCCGGGTCTCAGCGCGTCAGTAGTTTGACAAAATCGCTCATGAACGATGTCGTGTCGACTTCGAGCGCGACGTTGGCGTTCGGATTGCCACCGCGCGCTGGGGCAGTGAGGCCGTCGTCGGCAACATCGATGCGAAGCTCAGTGAGCTTGTAAGGCAAGCGCGGTTCCACCAGCTCCACCGCCAGCACGTCGAATAGGGTTGGGTCATTGCCTTTCCAGTGATTGGTGTGTCGCCAGATCTGATCGAGTGAGGCGAGCGCATCATTGAACGGCGTACCGTGCGCAAAGATCTTCACGCGCAGTTCGGGAGTCAGCTTCAGATCCGCGGTGGAGTCGAGCGGCGCCACCAGCAGCGGCACTCCCGAGGTGAAAACGGCGCGCGCGGCAGCCGTGTTCGACTTGATGTTCCACTCGGGTTCCGGCTTCGAACCCGGCGCATAGCCGCGATAGACAGCGCCACCCATGAGTGCGATAGCGCGAATCTTCTTGCCAATACCGGGCTCGGACTTCAGCAGCGCGGCGATGTTGGTGAGCTCGCCGACAGCGATGAGCGTGATTTCGCCGGGACGCGCGTTGATCTGCCGGCGCATGAACTCCACACCGCCTTCGGTGTGCAGGTTCGGCGACGAAAATCCGTCGGCCCACTCGATCTGCTTCATGTACTGCGTGGCCGTCGAGATGCCCGCGTACACCGGAATGCGTGCCCATTGGCCACCGGCGATATGAAGCAGTTTGGCCGCGAGCCGCGCGCGGGCCTCCGCATCGCTGGAAACCGTAGTGACGCCGAGAATTTCGAGCTCAGGCCGATGGATCAATGCCGCCAATGCGTACGCGTCATCGATATCCGTCCCGATGTCGGTGTCGAAGATCACCGGTTTTCCGGCTGCCGCCGCGCTCGCCGTTCCGGCCAACAGGCAGAGCAGCCAAAGCAGTTTGATCGACGATGCCGCGAGGTTTCCGTTTCTCACTTCATCGACACCGTACACACCAGCTCTTCCGTGAACACGAAACCGAGAGCCTCCACGAGGGCGGCTTGGTCAAACCCTGCCACGGTGACGGCTTCGCCTAGCGGCGCTCCCGACGCCAGCGCGGATATATAGGTGAACAGGCGAGGCGAGAGAGTTCGGACTTCAACCGTATTGACGCGCGAGCGGACTAACCCGCACTCTGAAGTCGATAATTGATCCACCGGCGGCGCATTCTCAATCTGATTGGCCGCCCAGATCGTGAAGACGGGAAAGTCCGAGGCCAGAAGCGATAGCGAGGGTTGCAGCGCGAAGGCCAGATGCTCGAGCTGGGTGGGCGCGAAGTTGGCGAGTACTTCCGCAGCGGCCGGGGCCTCGACACGGGTTATCGAAGCTCGTTCGCGAGCCCACTCGAGTCGGGCAAGATCGGCGAGCCACGCGTATTCGGTGCCGTAAAGATGCTCGAGCAGAAACGCGGGGAAGTCGCGGCCAATCCAGTGAAGGTCGCCGCTACGGGAAGGAAACCGTACACGGTACTGCGCGCAGAGCTGGCGGAAGTAGTCCTCGCCCACGCGCTTTCGCAAAACCGGAAAGCCGCTTTCGAGCGCGGACCGGAACGCAAAGGCCGAGTTGTTGCGGTAGATCGAAATGTTGCCAGCCGGAAGCACGGCGCAAGCGACCGTCGGGTCGCGTAACGCGGCGCCGAACTCGCGCTGCAGCTCACGCAGCGAGGCCACGCAGTTCTCCAAGGATCAGATCTGCACGCTGGCTCTCCGCGACCAAAGTCGCGAGCGGGGGGATATTGGTGTCCCATTCGATGAGCGTGGGCAATGCGCCGAAGCGATCGACCGCCTGCCGGTAGAGCTGCCAGACCTCATCGCAAACCTGCGAGCCGTGATCGTCGATGAGCACCTTGCCGTTGCGCGCATGCCCGGCCAGATGAATCTCGCCGATGCTGCCGAGCGGAAGACCGTTGATGAATGCACGGGCATCGAGCCCGAGATTTTGCGAGCTCACATAGATGTTGTTGACGTCGAGCAGCAGGCCACATCCTGACGCGGATGCGACGGCGCCGAGGAATTCCCACTCGTGCAGGCACGAATGCTCAAACGTGACGTAAGCGGAGACGTTTTCAATGAGCAGCTGAATTCCCAGGAAATCCTGCGCTTGCGCCACCTGGCGCGCGAGCAGGTCGACTGCTTCGGGCGTGTACGGCAGAGGCAACAGGTCGTTGAAATATTCCCCGCCCGCGTGGCCCCAACAGGCGTGCTCAGACACCAATGCGGGTTCGAAACGGTTGATGGCGCGCTTCACGCGTGCCAGATGTTCGCGATCGATTCCGTCGGCCGAAC
This sequence comes from Steroidobacteraceae bacterium, assembly GCA_035760205.1. GTDB lineage: Bacteria > Pseudomonadota > Gammaproteobacteria > Steroidobacterales > Steroidobacteraceae > CADEED01. Next base: position 5,497 of record DASTTJ010000385.1, read on the forward strand.
CCAGCCCCAGGCCGACGCCGTGCAGGCTCAGCGGGTAGTTAGCGCGGGCCCGCTCGAGCGCCCGAGCCGCCATGCCACCTTCATGGAAATAGTTTTCGGTGTGGGCTTCTATCCAGCCGACTGGCGGACGTTCATCGATCAGCGCCTGGTGATGAACGGCCCGAAGTCCGATTCCGGCGCGCGCCGGAATCGGCCTTGGGACACCTCGTGATTCGAGGCGTGACATGGGTCGTTACATCGCCTTCTTTTCGACGACCTTGCCGCCCATCTTTTCGCACTCGCCTTTCGGCACGTACTTCCACTCTTCGGGATCGTTGTCAGTCTTGGCCTGGCCGGCACAGGAATGGGCTTTGGTGGCGCAATCGTTCTTGCCTGCCTTGACGACGCCCTGGCACTTTTCCTTCGGGGCATCCTGTGCGGAAACGGTCGCGCTGCCGAGCGCCAGCAGGCTGCCGACGGCCGAAGCGATGGCGATGGTCTTCAGATTCATGAGACTTCTCCGGAAGTTGTAGTCTTTGAGGATTGCGGGATCAACCGGGTAGAAGGACCCGGTGACCGGCGGGTTTATTTCGGCCGGCAAGCGGGAAAACAAACATCACCTCACCCGTCCGGGAGGCATGTTCCCCGACCCGGGATGACTCGGCAACCGTTTGCTTTTCTGCGACAGGTCCACCGCGGGGCAACCCGGTCGAATTCTGCCGTTTTTCGCGCTGAGAGAGAGCGCTGGGGACTTCAGCCGCCTGCTAGCTATTCCGGCATTTGCAAATACGCACGTTCCGATCCTCCGGGCCGTTTCTTTTTCTGTTCTGATTGTTATGCTCGGGTCATGGATGCGCGCGTGCAACAAAACGCACGCATCAAGGGGATTCGAAAAAATCAGCTGTTCCACGCAGCGATGCGAACGCTGCGGTCCGAACTGCCCACTCTCTTGCAGGAGGGACCATGTCTTCTCATCGCAACCGCGGCGTCAGCCGCGCAGTGGCTTTGCTTTGCGGATTATCCGCATCGTTTGCCACTTCTCTCGTAATTGCCCAGGAAACGCCCGCCGACAAGACGATGGACGAAGTGGTCGTCACCGGCTCGCGCATTGCCCGCCCCAATCTCGAATCGCCGGTGCCTGTGACCACGATTTCCGGGGAAGAGCTGTTTCAGACCGGCAACACCTCGATCGGTGATCTGCTGAACGATCTGCCGGCCTTGCGCAGCACGTTCAGTCAATCCAACTCGAGCCGCTTCCTGGGTACCACGGGCCTCAACCTGCTCGATCTGCGCGGTCTCGGCACGCAACGCACGCTGGTGCTGGTCAATGGCCGCCGCCACGTGGGCTCGGACATCCTCAGCAATGCCGTCTCGCCCGACACCAACACATTCCCCACCGACCTCATCGAGAGGATCGATGTCGTGACGGGCGGCAACTCCGCGGTGTACGGCTCCGACGCCATCGCGGGCGTGGTCAACTTCGTGCTGAAAAAGGACTACACGGGCCTGCAGTTCCGCGGCCAGGCTGGACAGAGCGACGAAGGAGATGCCGGCAACTACTATGGCAGCATTCTCGGCGGCACCAATTTCATGGATGACCGCGGCAACATCGCGTTCAACTTTGAATACGCCAAGCAGGATGCGTGGTTCGCGAGCGAACGTGAGAATCTGCGCAACAACGGCAACTTCGTCGTGGTCGATTCGGATCCCGCATCTGCCGAGAACGGCAGCGATGGAAATCCCGACCGCGTGTTCTACGACGACATCCGGTTTGCTTCCATTGCCAACTCCGGTTCGTTCCTGATCACGAACAATGCGATGGCGCCGACCCTCACGCCCTGCGGCGTGGATTCGCTGGGTGGGCGCTTCAGCTGTTCATACGTCTTCGATGCGAACGGCGCACTGGTGCCGCAGACCGGCCAGCGCATTGGTCTTGCCCCCACGGGCAACTTCCTGGGCGGCAATGGCATGAACAATCGCGAGGAAACCCTGCTTGCGATCTATCCGGACCTCGACCGCTACAGCCTCAACGTGTTCGGTCACCTGCAGATCTCCGAGGCCTTCGTACCCTTCGTCGAAGCGAAGTACGTGCGCACGGAATCCATTCGTTACGGAAGCCCCGCGTTCTTCCAGGGCGGCACCACGGGCGATCCGCGCGAAACGATTAGCTGGACCAACCCGTACCTTTCGGACCAGGCGCGTGCCGTACTGCAGCAGGCCCGTGTCAACGCGGGATTTACCGGCGGCGCTCCGGGGACACCAACGGGCCCGTACGACGATACGTCCCGAATCGCGCTGCGCAAGAACCTCATCGAGTTCGGCCCGCGCCGCGAAGACGCGACGCGCGAGACTTCGCGCATCGTTCTGGGCGTCGGTGGCCAGATGAGCGAGAACTGGAACTACGAAGTCGCGCTCAACTACGGCGAGTTCAAGGAAGACACGATCGTTCGCGGCAACATGAACATGCAGCGCTTCGGTCTCGCCATGGATTCGACGCTCAGCGGCGGCAACATCGTGTGCCGTTCGCAGGTCGATCCCGACGCAGCATTCATCTATCCGTTCTCGAATGACGACGACTTCGCGACAGCCCGGCTCGCCGACGATGTCGCCAGTTGCGTCCCGATGAATCCTTTCGGGCAAGGCAACATCTCGGAAGGGGCTCGTGGCTACGTGCTGCAGGACAC
>DASTTJ010000386.1:0-3134 GCA_035760205.1 Steroidobacteraceae bacterium
GGCAGCGGCGCGCAGGCGTTGGCTTCTGACCTGAAGCTGCTACTCGGGCAGCAAGGCTGAAGGCATGTCCCAGCACCTGCTCGGGCGCAGGGGCGCGGCGCGCATCGCGCTGATCCCGCCCGAGGTGCTGGAAGCCCTCAACGAGGGCCTGGTTCCCACGGTCAACCTCAACGAATTCCTCGCGCTGGACCTGCCGCGTCTCGCACGCAAGGTGGCGAGCCACATCGGGATCGATCCGTCGCACGAGCGCATCGCGGACACACTGGCGATGCTGGCCGCCTTCCGGCCGGTCAAGCGCCATGAGCACATCGCCCGCGCACTGTACGACCTGGCCGAGGTACGGCCCGACCGCGATTCCATCGCGCATGCGTTAGCCACCCATGCCAGCGACGTGGCGAGATCGTGGGCTTCGCAGTGGATCGCCTTCTCCGGCATGAGCTTGCCGGCCAAACTCACCTCGGCTCGCCGGTTTGCCGCCGACTCGCACTTCGGCGTGCGCGAGATGGCGTGGATGGCGGTGCGCGATGAAGTCGCAGGCGCGGTGGATGATGCGGTCGCGCTGCTGCAACCCTGGGCTCTCGACCCGGATGCGAACATCCGCCGTTTCGCTAGCGAAGCCACCCGGCCGCGAGGTGTGTGGTGCGCGCAGATCGAGCTGCTGAAGGCGCAGCCGTGGCGCGCGTTGCCCTTGATCGAGCCACTGAGGGCAGACCCGAGTCGCTACGTGCAGAACTCGGTTGCTAACTGGCTCAACGACGCGAGCAAAACGCAGCCCGAGTGGGTGGACTCGATTTGCCGCCGGTGGAGCATGGAGTCACGCGCCGCCGAGACCAGCTACATCGTGCGTCGCGCGTGCAGGAGCCTGCGCTAGGAGTATGCGCGGCAGAGAGTAAGTTGTCATGCCGGACTTGATCCTGGACTTGATCCGGCATCCACCCAGGCGCGATGTCATCGTTGAGTGGTGCACGGGCGTTACAGGCTGATGGCTGCCAGCTACCTACGCTACCTGCCGGACCAAGATTACCTCCTGCCGCACTCGGTGCGCGAGTGACTGCCCGCGAGATGGGGCTGGTCAAGCTGGGCACCATCGCGGTGGACGGCACCAAGATCAAGGCCAACGCCAGTCGCCACAAGGCCATGAGCTATGAACGCATGCTCAAGTGCGAAGCTGAGTTGAAGACTCAGGTCAAGTCAGCGCGATGCGGACGTCGAGCGCGGGCGCGATCAGGACGATGACCGCAAGCCGCGCGGCAAGGACGGCAAGCTCAAGGGCGGTCGCTACAAGCGCGAGTTCGGCGTACCAAGAGACGCTGCCCAGGAGAGCTTTACCGACCCGGACAGCCGGGTGATGAAACGCGCCGGCGGAGGCTTTGACTACAGCTACAACGCGCAGACGGCGGTAGACGAGACAGCGCACATCATCGTGGCGGCGGAGTTGACCAACGAGGCTGCCGACAATGGCGAGTTGCCCGGCATGCTCGATGCCGTGAGGGCCAACCTGGATGCCGATGCCAGCTGTGTACTGGCCGATGCCGGCTACCGCGGCGAAGCGGTGTTCGAGCAACTCAAAGATCATCCCACCGAGCTGGTGGTGGCACTGGGACGCGAGGGCAAGGCGCAAATCGAAAAGAAGGGAAATCCGAGGCCTCGCGCACCTCGGGCGGCCGTTGACGCCGGCATCGCAGCAGTCCGATACTGACTTCGTGCAACAAATTGGCGCGCCACCGTGGATGCCGGATCAAGTCCGGCATGACAAAACCTTCTGCCGCGCATACTCCTAGCCACCGTGGATGCCGGATCAAGTCCGGCATGACAAAACCTTCTGCCGCGCATACTCCTAGACTAGCTAGCCTAGTGCCCATAGCGACGGGCCAGCCAACGATCGATCGACACGGCACCCGGGCCCGCGGCGACCAGGTAGAGCAGTACGGCCGCCCATACACCATGGGTGGGATACGCGCCGGGGTAGACGAAGATCTGGATCACCGCCGTCATGACCAGCAGCCCGAGCGCGGAGAAGCGCGTGGCCAAGCCGATCAAGATCAGCACCGATAGCAGGTGCTCGGCCGTCGCCGCGATCGGCGCGGCGAGTTCGGGCGACAGCAACGGCACCTTGTATTCGTCGCGGAACAGGTCAACCGCGGAATCGGCCAGACGGGGCCATCCGAAGTCGAACGTGCCATCGACGATGTCGATCGCCAGACCCTCGATTTTTGTCTGGCCCGACTTCCAGAACACCGCCGCAATCGAAAAGCGCGCAACGAGAGCGATCAGCGAGTGGGGAATCCGCGCGCACAGCGAATTGGCGGCCTGGATCAACCGGATGAAGGTATTCATGGGCAACGGCTCCGTGATGGATGCCAGGCGCTCAACGCACGGTGGCGAATGAGCACGCCGAGGCTCACCGCCAGGTTGAACCCTTCGTCGGACTCCGCGGCCGCGCCGGCCTCGCCCAGCGTCGCGCCGGCCAGCAGGCGCGTGAAGAACCCCGCGCTGCTTCGCTCGACGGGGATGATGGCCACGTCGTCCTGCTGGCGCAGCACGAGTGCGCTCTGCGGCTGTGCCGGATCCACACCGGCGATCTCGCCCACGCCCTGGTGGGCAGCCCACAGCGCCACGATGGCGAAGCGCGATGCCAGCATGGAGGCAGACGGGTGGAACTCGACGCGCGCACCCGGCAGGGCCTGGGGGTCGAGCAAGTGGCGGGCGATGTCGTCCGCCGAAAGCACGGGGGCATCGGCGGCATGGAAGGCACGCACCCGCAGGACTTCGAGCCGCGCGACATCCGCGAGATAGGGCAGGCGCCGGACCGGTTCGAAACGCTGGACGAAGGCCGGGAAGCCCTCGCCATACAGCGCCAGCACCGGCGAACGCGGTGGCGTGCACGTCACGAACTGCCGTGCCATGCCGGGGAAGAACGCCTCGCCGACGAGTTGCCGTGTGACCGGGAAGGTATCGGCGAGTGCCGCCACCAGCGAGCTCACGACGTTGTTTCGGTGGACGGCGAAGCGGGCCGCCGGATCAGAGCCATTCCAGCTGCGCAGGCCGGCGGGACACTGCTGCTGCCCGTCGAGCAGCGCCTGCGCGAAATCGCGCTGCGACAGCGAGAGGGTGGCCGTAGTCATTGGAGCACC
>DASTTJ010000387.1:0-2106 GCA_035760205.1 Steroidobacteraceae bacterium
TGCTTACGACTTTGCTCGCACCGCATCTCGCGACTGCCGCGCCCATCGACCGGCACGCGCTCGTCACCCGCCACAACCCGACCATCACCGCCGTCGATAAATCGGCGCCGTTCATGGTGGGGAATGGAAATCTGGCTTTTACGGCGGACATCACCGGGCTGCAGACCTTTCCCGAGCAGTATTCATCGCTCGTGCCGCTCATGACGCAGGCGCAGTGGGCCTGGCACAGCTTCCCCAATCCGCAGAACTTCACGCTCGAACAGGCGCAAGTACCCATCAAGGTGCGCGGCAAGACGCACGAGTACCCCGCCTTGACTGATTGGGAGCAGGCGAAGAAGCCGGAAATCCAGTGGCTGCGCGAGAACCCGCATCGCTTCTCACTGGGGAGGCTGGGTCTGTACCTGGCGAATGCGGGCGGAAAGACGTCCGCATTCGATGAACTTTCGGCAACGCGCCAGACGCTCGACCTGTGGACGGGCCGGATTTCGAGCAGCTTCATTTTCGACGGCACGCCCGTGGAGGTTGAAACCTCTGTTCATCCGGATCGCGATCTCATCATCGTGCACCTGCGTTCAACGATGCTGGCGGCGGGACGTCTGGGCGTCGACCTCAGATTTCCCGGCGTCGGTGCGAAGCTGAATCCCGATCCCGCGGACTGGACTCGTCCGGACTCGCATTCGACTCACGAGGTGTCGCGCAGCACCGGCGGTCTCACGCTGGCCCGCCAGCTCGACGACACGCGTTACTCGGTGCGCGTGGCAGCGGACCGCGAGCTCGAGATCGTCACACCCGCAGCGCATGCGTACAGGCTCACGGCGCCGGGTTCCACGCAGCTCACGTTGTTAGTGGAATTTTCCGCAGGCGCGCCCGCGGCACAGATGCCGACTCCTGAAAACGCGCGCGCTGCGGTCGCCAGTGGCTGGGAGCATTTCTGGATGCACGGCGGTGTCGTGGACTTCACCGGCAGCCGCGACCCGCGCGCCCGCGAACTCGAGCGCCGCGTCGTCCTGTCGCAGTACCTCACCGCCATCAACAGCGCGGGCAACGTGCCGCCGCAGGAAGAGGGTCTCTTCTCGAACAGCTGGAACGGCAAGTTCCACCTCGAGATGCACGTTTGGCACGCGGCGCACTTCGCCGTGTGGGGCCGGCCACATTTGCTGGAACGAAGCATGCCCTGGTATTTCACCCAGCTGCCGATGGCGAAGGCGCGTGCGAAGGCGCATCGCGTGAGCGGCGCGTGGTGGCCCAAGATGACCGGACCTGAAGGGCGCGAGAGCCCGAGCAAGGTCAACCCCTTCATCATGTGGCAGCAGCCGCACCCTATCTACCTGGCCGAAACCCTCTACAAGGCGCGCCCGACCCGCGAGACGCTCGAAAAATATTCCGTGTTGGTGTTCGAGACCGCCGAGCTGCTCGCGAGCTGGCCTTTTTACGACCGCAAGGCCGAACGATTCGTGTTAGGGCCGCCGCTGATCCCCGCGCAGGAGAACTTCGAGCCGCTTGCGACGTGGAACCCGACGTTCGAACTCGAATACTGGCGGTTTGGGCTCGCCACCGCCCAGGACTGGCGCAAGCGGCTGGGAATGCCGAAGGACCCGAAATGGGACAACGTGTTGTTCCGGCTTTCGAAGCTTCCCGTGAAAGACGGCATCTACCTCGCCGCGGAATCCCAGCAGGATCTGTGGGAGCACGCACGCTCGCCAGAATGTTCGAAGGGCAACACGAAGCCGCAATGCCCGAACCGCGATCACCCCTCGTTCGTCGCCTCGCTCGGGTTGTTGCCGGGCTGGGGCGCAGACCGCGAAACCATGCGGCGTACGCTCGATGCCGTCATCAAGGACTGGGATCTGCGCCAGACCTGGGGCTGGGACTGGCCCATGCTCGCGATGACGGCGACGCGGCTCGACGAACCCGAAAAGGCCGTGAACTTCCTGTTGTGGGATGCGAAGAACTTCAAGTTCGGCACGAGCGGCATGACGCCGCGGGTGCACCTCGATCAGAACGCCGCGGAGCTGTTGGGCAACGCCGCGCCGGGCGGAGCAGACGAGCCGGGATATCGCCGGGCGGCCGAGACCTACTTCCCGTCGAACGGCGCGCTGCTGTTAG
>DASTTJ010000388.1:0-8304 GCA_035760205.1 Steroidobacteraceae bacterium
CGCGGCTCGATACGCGGCGATGCGCAGGTTTGCATCAGCACTCGCGAGCAGTTTTTCGGCGCGTGCCAGGCCCTCCGGACCCAGCCGCGCGAGCAACCACACGGCCCGCGCCTGGATATAAGGATTCTCATCGGCCAGCAGCTTCTCCACGGCTGGAACGGCCGCCGCACCACGCGCGACCAGTCCATTGAAACCCAGCATGCGGACATTGACCGCCGGGCTGCGCAGCGCGACCAGCTGTCCTTCCAGCGTGCCGGCGTCGATCGCCGGCACCACGGGCTTGAACCCCTTCGGCGCAATGCGATAGATAGCCCCGGAGGTGGTGTCGTCCTTGTCGTCGTGGCCACCGACGCGCGGATCGAACCAGTCCGCGACGTAGATGGCGCCATCGGCGCCGACAGCGACGTCAGACGGCCGGAAGAAGGTCTGGATCTCCGAATTGACTTTGCCGCCCTTGAAGTCGGTACCAGCAAACTGTTCCGCGGCATTGCTGGTGAGGAAGTTCATGCGGTCGAGTTGATAACCCGCGCCCTGCGCCTTCGGGAAGTATCCGAAGATGGTGTTGCGCGCGGCTTCCGCGGACAGCAACAACCCGCGCCATTTCCTGCCGAGTCCGTCGCCTTCGTTGATGACGATGCCGGTGGGCGCACCGCCGCCATACACGTCGCCCGAGGGAATCACGCCCGGGTCTTCCTGGCGCCATTCGGCGGTGGGGATGGATTGCCCGGGCCGGCGATCCGCGTTCCAGTAACGCTTGCCGTCGCGCGAGAAGAACCCGAGGTTGCCGTACTCCATCAGGTAGGTAGTGCGGCACGCGGGTGGATCGTCATTGTCGTTGTGGAAGATGTCGCCGAAGCTCGTGACCGTCTGCTCGTAACTGTTGCGGAAGTTGAACCCGAGGATTTCAACGCCCGTTCCATCGGCCTGCATGCGCGCAGAGAATCCGCCGACGTACACATGGCCGTCATCACTCTTCGCCCCCGAGAAACTGAGTGGCGTGAATCCAAACACCGCCTGGGCTCCACCATCAGGCACCGGGTTGTAGGTGCTGCCGACGCGGAAAGTCTTGCCACCGCGATCGGTGAAGAACGCGCCGGCATTGCCCTGACTGAAGTACCAGCGGCCATCGGGGCCGAACGTGACCGAGTGCAATGCGTGATCGTGATTGCGCCCGTCGAATCCCGTGAGCAACACTTCGCGCTTGTCGACAGCCGGGTTGAAGACGCGATCGCCATCCACGTCGGTATAAACGATGAGATCGGGCGCGTTGGAGACGATGACCTTGTTGCCGATCACCGCGATTCCGAGCGGCGCCACCAGCGTGGGCTCCTGAATGAAAGTCGATGACTTGTCGGCACGGCCGTCGCCGTCGGTGTCTTCGAGCACCACCACGCGGTCACCCTTGGGATCGCGTTCCTTGTGGCGGCGGTAGTTCACGCCTTCGGTTACCCAGATGCGCCCCGCCGCATCGATGTCGATGTTGGTCGGATTTTTGAGCATCGGCGAGCGTGCCCACACCGTAACTTCGAGCCCTTCGGGCACCGAGAAAATTTCGAGTGGCACGATAGTCGGCGCAGCGGCCTGCGCCGGCGGCGCCTCGGCCGCCGCGCCCACGGTTGCCAGTGCCGCCAGGAAAACGAGCAGATATTTCATGAGGCCCCTCAGAATGAATCGGCCGCGACGTACGCATCGATGAGCGCCTGCTCACCTTCCTTGCCCGGCTTCGCGTTGCCGTGCTCCATGCCGAAGATGCCATTGAAGCCCTTCGAGCTGATGTGGCGGAACAGGTTCTTGTAGTTCATTTCGCCGGTCCCCGGCTCTTTGCGGCCCGGGTTGTCGCCAATCTGGAAGTAGGCGATCTCGCTCCAGGCGAGGTCGATGTGCCGGATGATGTCGCCCTCGTTGCGCTGCATGTGATACATGTCGTAGAGGATCTTGCACGCTGGACTATCTACCGCGCGACAGATGGCATAGGCCTGGTCCGAAGTGCGCAGGAACAGATCCGGGTTGTCCGAGAGCGGCTCGAGCACCATCGTCAGGTTGTGAGGCGCGAGAATTTCCGCGCCGGAACGCAGAGTGTCGACCACGTGCCCGGTCTGGATGCCGATTGGCAATTTGCGCTCGAAGTATCCCGGCACCACCGTGGCCCAACGCGCGTTCACGCGCTTGCCCACCTCGACGGCTTTGCGGCAGGTGTCGAGGAATTTTTCGCGGAACTGTGCTTCACCCGTGGCCAGCGAGGACTTCCAGTTGTCGCCGCCGTCGATCACGAACACGCCCATGGTCATGCCGAGGCGCGCCAGTGTTTCACCGATGCGTTGCTGCAGCTCCACGGGGCGGCCCATGAGGCCGTTGTCCTCGAGCGCCGTGAACCCCTGCTCGGCCATGAACTCCAGTTCCGCGATGGGATCGGGCCCCGCGTGTTCCTTGAACATGCCGAAATGCGGCGCGTAACGCAGCTTGAATTTGCGGGGAGCCTTGGTTTTCTTGTTGGCGGCGGAACTGGCACCCGCAAGGGATGCGAGTGCGGCGGCGGCGGCCGATTGCTGAAGAAACGTGCGACGGTTGTCCATGATGGGGTTCCGGTGGAAGAGTGCGCTCTGAAGTCGGCGCCGATTGTAAGCGCAACTCGTGGGGCGGCGTCTGACAAGCGGCGGCTTGGGCGCCGACAGCCTGCGCGCCCTGGCCCTGCGAATCTCCCCGCCGTGATCAGTACCAAGCGTCTCCTTTTCAACGTCGCCACGTTTATTCCGGGCGTGTCTCAGCTCCCTCCCGTCCAGCGCGTGTTCAAGCGCCATTCGATCGGCACTCACGGCACGATCGAAGCGCGTTACTGCTATTCAGTCTGGCTGCGCCACCTGATGAGCGCCGCCGCCAATGGGCTCGACACGAACCCGCGCGCGGTGGCGGAACTGGGGCCCGGCGACTCCATCGGCATCGGCATTGCCGGGGTGCTAACGGGCGTTGAGCGCTACTTCGCGTTCGATGTCGTGGCACATGCCAACACGCCGCGCAATCTAGCGATTTTTGACGGGCTCGTGGAGCTGTTTCGCGCGCAGACGGATATTCCCGATTCGACCGAATATCCGCGGGTTGGGCCTTCGCTTCAGGACTACCGGTATCCCGGCCACGTCCTCACACCGGACCGCATGCGAGCGGCGCTCGAACCCGCGCGCCTGGCGCGCGTGCGCGCGGACATCGTGCGAATAGACCAGAAGGATTCCATGATTCAGTACCGCGCACCGTGGAGCACGGCTTCCGCGGTGGAGAGTGAGACGCTGGATCTCGTCTATTCGCAGGCCACTCTCGAACACGTCGATGGGCTGCCCGAGGTGTATAGCGCGATGTACGAGTGGCTGAAGCCAGGGGCGTACATGTCGCACCAGATCGACTTCAAGTGCCACAACTCGGCCAGCGAGTGGAACGGCCACTGGGCCTATTCGAACTTCATGTGGAAGCTGGTGCGCGGCAAAGACGTGTGGCTCATCAACCGCCTGCCCTATTCCACGCATGTCGAATTCATGGAAAAGGCCGGCTTTCGCATCGTGGGCGAGCAGCTGGTTCGCCGCGCGTCGGGAGTGAAGCGCCGGCAACTCGCCTCGCAGTTCCGCGCGATTCCCGACAGCGACCTCACTACCACCGATGCATTCGTGCAGGCGGTCAAGCCCGGCTGAAATGGGGAAATGGGGACATCCCTCATTTAGTTGTCACAATCGCCAATAACCGCGGCGATCGCAAAGTTTCCCCAGTCGAACCGCGGCAGCGGTGCTCGTACTCTGCGGCGCATGCCTCGCACGTCCCGCGCCATCGTTTCCGATCACTGCTATCACGTGATCAATCGCGGCAACAATCGCGCTGACCGCTTTCACGATCGCCACGACTTTATCCAGTTTCTGTGGCTCATGGCGGAGGCTGGCGATCACATTGACCTGCCTATGATCGGGGCGTGCCTCGTGCCCAATCACGCCCACTTCGTGGTTCGGCCACGCCGCGACCAAGATCTCGCGCGATGGATGCACTGGCTTTTCACGACGTATTCACGGCGCTACCACAAGAAATATGGATCCACGGGCCGAGTCTGGCGGGGCCGATACAAGGCTTTCGCGATCCAGGGTGACGTGCACCTGCAAGTCGTCTTGCGGTACGTCGAGCGCAACGCATTGCGCGCGAATCTCACAACTCGTGCTGAGGATTGGGAATGGGGCAGCTTGAACTGGCGGACGCGTGCGTGCGCACCGTTGGCCCTGGCGCCCTGTCCGGTGACGCTTCCCGACGATTGGGTGGCGCAAAAGGCCATCGAGTTCGGTCTCGAACAGGCCGTTGCACCGCTCGGCAGGCCAAAGCGCCGAATGTGACAACTAAATGAGGGATGTCCCCATTTAACGGTCGAAGCGTCCCGAATCGAGAAACGTGGCGACCTGGCGTGCCACGTCGCGTGACAGGAGCATGCCCATGTGGCTCACGGGCAGCGTCACGTGGGCGGTGTGGCCGGGTAGTTTGGTCTCGCTGACGCCGATGGTGCCGTCGCAATCTTCGTCGAACCGCGCGAAAAACCGGCCGAGACCCATCGGGCGCGTGCCGGCAATGCAGCCGAGCTCGCGGTCGCAGCGCCACTCTCGCGCCCCGGTGGGCTGCACGAGCTCATCAGCGACCATGCGGCCGATCATCGAGCGAAGCACCGGCAGGCGACCCACGCGCTCGGCGGTCTTGCTCTTGACGGTGGGCGAACCGAGAAACACGACGCGGCCCGGCGGCAGGTCTTTCACAGTTTCGAAGTAACGGTGCAAGACGATCCCGCCCAAGCTGTGGCCGACGAAGTGCACGCGGTCCGCGTCGATGCGGCTGACGAACTGCGCCAATTGCTCGATGACCGGCTGCACCGAGTTGCTCACCGTGCGATAGGTGAAGCTGTGGCACTGGAAGCCGTGACTCGCCGCGATGCGCCGGCGCAGCAGCGCCGACTCCGCACCCGTCAACCACAATCCATGTACGAATACCGCCGCAGTGGAAATGGGGACATTCCTCATTTTCTTGTAACAATCGCACTAGACCACGCGATCGCCACGCGCTTCCGATTGTTACAGGAAAATGAGCAATGTCCCCATTTTAAGTGGGCGGGGGAGTTCTGACGCGGATATGCACTTCGCGCAGCTGCTTCTCGCTGATCTCGGTGGGCGCATCGGTGAGCGGATCCGCCGCCGTCTGCGTTTTCGGGAAGGCGATGACGTCGCGGATGCTGTCGGTACCGGCCATGTGCATGACCAATCGATCGAGCCCGAACGCGATGCCACCATGCGGCGGCGCGCCGAACTTGAGCGCGTCGAGCAGGAAACCGAACTTGAGCTGCGCCTCCTCGGCGCCGATGCCCAACAGCTCGAACACCGCCGACTGCATGTCCTGACGGTAAATTCGCACTGAACCACCTGCGATCTCACTCCCGTTGAGCACCAGGTCGTACGCTTTCGCGATCGCCCCCGATGGAAAGGCCTTGAGCGCGGCCACGTCATCTTCGACGGGCGCGGTGAACGGGTGATGCATCGCCACCCAGCGCTTCTCGTCCGGATCCCAGTCGAACATCGGGAAGTCGACCACCCACAGCGGCTTCCAATCCGTCGAAGCCAGCTTGAGATCCACGCCCACCTTCAGACGCAGCGCGCCGATGGCGTCGCTAACTACCTTGGCGCTGTCCGCGCCGAAGAAAATGAGGTCGCCATCCTTGGCGCCCGTGCGCTCGAGAATGCCCTTCACCGACTCATCGGACAGGAATTTCACAATGGGTGACTGCAGGCCTTCCTTGCCCTTGGCCGTCTCGTTCACCTTGATATACGCCAGCCCCTTCGCACCGTACCGCGCCACGAAAGCGGTGTAGTCATCGATCTGCGAGCGCGGCATCGCGCCGCCGCCCGGCACGCGCAACGCGGCCACGCGACCTTTCGGATCTTTCGCCGGCCCCGCAAACACCTTGAAGTCGCAGCCTGCCACCAGATCCGCCACGTCCACGAGTTCGAGCGGGTTGCGCAGGTCGGGCTTGTCGGAACCGAAGCGCCGCATGGCTTCGGCATAACCCATGCGCGGGAAGGGATCCGCGAGCTCCACGCCGATACCGTCCTTGAAGAAGTGCCGCGTGAGCTTCTCCATGAGCTCCATGATCTGATCCTGCGACAGGAACGAGGTCTCGATGTCGAGCTGCGTGAACTCGGGCTGACGATCGGCGCGCAGGTCTTCATCGCGGAAACACTTCACGATCTGGTAGTAGCGGTCGAAGCCCGCGACCATGAGCAACTGCTTGAAGATCTGCGGCGATTGCGGCAGCGCGAAGAACTTGCCGGTATGCGTGCGCGATGGCACCAGATAGTCGCGCGCGCCCTCGGGCGTCGCCTTGGTGAGCACCGGCGTCTCGATGTCGACGAAGCCGGCGTCATCCAGGTAGTGGCGCATGGCTCGCGTGATCTTGTGACGCAGTCGCAACCGCTTGGACATATCTTCGCGGCGCAGGTCGATGTAGCGATATTTGAGGCGCACCTCTTCGCTCACGTGCTCATCGAGTTGGAACGGCAGCGGCTCGGACCGATTCAGGGTCACCAACTCGCGGGCCAGCAGCTCCACCTTGCCGGAGGCGAGGTTGGAGTTGGCAGTCCCCGCCGGGCGCTCGCGAACCAGGCCGCGCACCTTGACCACGAACTCGTTGCGCAGCTTCTCGGCCTCATTGAACTGAGCCTGGTCGTCCGGGTCGAATACCACCTGCAGGAGGCCTTCGCGGTCACGCAGGTCCGCGAATATGACGCCGCCATGATCGCGGCGGCGATGGACCCAGCCGGCAACCGTAACCTCTTGACCGACCAGCTTTTCGTTGACCTGGCCGCAGTAGTGAGAACGCATGGAAACCTGGGTTAAAGCTTGCGAAAGGGCGGCGATGTTAACGGTTCAGGTACAAGTCAGGAAAGCCGATTCATCATGCTTGTCCATCATCCTTGGCAACCCTCCATCCTCACGGCAGACTTCGCGCCACTTTCGGCGCCCAACCTCAGGCCTAAACATGACACGTATCCTTTTCGCCCTTCTTGCCCTTTCCGCGGCCGCTTCGGCCCAGGCTCAGACCTGGGTGGCGGGCAAGCACTACACCGTCATCCCCACCCAGCGCACCAATGTGCCCGCGGGCAAGGTCGAGGTGATGGAGGTGTTCTCGTACGGCTGCCCGGCCTGCAACCAGTTCCTGCCGGTCATGAAGAAGCTCAAGGCCTCACTGCCCGCCAACGCCCAGATGGTTTACCTCCCGGCGTCGTGGAACAAGGCGGAAGCCTGGCCGATGTTCCAGCGTGCTTATCTCACCGCGCAGTCGTTAGGCGTCGCCGACAAGGCGCACGACGCCATGTTTCAGGCCATCTGGGCCACGGGTGAACTCGGTGTTACCGATGCGTCCGGACGCCTCAAGAAAAATCTGCCGTCCATTGACGATGCCGCGAAATTCTACGAGCGCGTCACGGGCGTAAAGGCCGCGAATTTCGTCAATGCGTCGAAGTCGTTCAGTGTAGATCTCAAGATTCGCCAGGCCGACAGCCAGATCAAGGAGATGCAGGTGCCCAGCACTCCCACGATGGTAGTGAACGGCAAGTACCGCCTGAACAACGAAAACATGGAAAGCAACGAGCAGATGATCGAGCTCGTGAAGTTTCTGGTCGCCAAGGAAAGCGCGCCGGCAGCGGCGGCCGCACCGCCCGCGAAGAAGCCTTAAGCGGTCGCGGTGCGGCGGCGCTTCCACCACCGCCGCGCCGCCCATCCCAGCAGCGCCAGCATCACGGTCACTCCCGCGGCGATCGCGAGAAGATTGTGGATGGGATTCACCACGATGAAATTCGGGTAGCGCGAATAGAATCCGTTGAAATTCTCGAGCGCGGGCGGCAGCGCTTGCACGTCGAAGATCGTCAGAGGACGCAAGCTCTCATTGGGATGAAACGTGGCGCCGCCCGGAAATGGATTGCCGGAAATATCCAGCTCTATGTGCGCACCGAGCACATGACTCACCGGATGCTTCGCCACGAACTCCGACACCCGCTGCGCGCTTTGGCGGTAGGCATCGATATCGTCGACTAACAATCGTCCGCGGAGCAGGAAGTCGCCGGTGAACAGCGCCTGCGACTGCTCGTCGTAGAAAAGCACATGGTCCGGGTGGTGCCCGGGCGCGGGGATCACCTGGACTTCACGGTCGCCGAGCTCGATGGTTCCAGTAGGCGTCGCCAGGATCTCCGTGTTCGGAAGCGCCGCAAACAAGGGGTCGCCGGCGCGATGATCCTGGTGGCCATGGGT
>DASTTJ010000389.1:0-4093 GCA_035760205.1 Steroidobacteraceae bacterium
CTCGCGGGATTCAATGTCGGGGTCGAGCTCGCGCAGCTCGCTATCGTGGCGATGGTGCTGCCGGTTATCTATGCGTTGCGCGTGACTCGCTGGTATGCGGGCGCGGTGTTGCCGCTCGGATCGTGCGCGCTGGGCGCGGCAGGCGTGATCTGGCTCCTCCAGCGCGTGTAGTCAGTGCTTGCGTGACTTCGCCGGTACCTTGCGGCCGGAAGCAGTGAGGATGCCCGAGTACCCGTACATGGCGTTGTCACGGCACGGAATCACCTGCGCATCGATGCTCGATGCCGTGAAACCGTTTTCGAGCATTGCGTCGCGCATGTCGTCGATGCTGAGGTTCGAGCCCGGAAACATGCGATCGCCGCACTTGTATGCTTTGCATTGATGAAGCGCGTGGATGATGAATGTGCCGCCGGGCTGGAGCATCGAAGTCACGTTGCGCATGCAACGGCGCCAGACCGCGCGATCAGCCGAAATCGCGTCGATGCAGAATCCCGTGATGACCAGGTCGTAAAAACCTTCGCGCGTCGGGCCCAGCGGCTGGCGCAGCCGCGCGTCACTCACGTACAGGCCACGCACAACCTTGCGGGTCTGCACTTCGCGCTGCACGACGCGCGCATTGGAAGGGCGTGCATGCCCTTCGCAGGCCAGCACGTAGCGGGTAAATCGTTTCCAGTCGGGAGCGCTATCATCCGCGCACAGCCACTCACGCGCCTCGGCCAGGTTGTCCGCCAGCCAGTCCGCCATGTCGATGCGAAACGCGTATTTCGAAGCGGCGATGGCGCGATGCATCGTCGGCCCGCAGCCGTATTCCAGTCCGCGACCGAAGCGCGCGCGCGCCGCGCGCAGAACATCGATCTGGTAGGCGAGAACGGCCTGCTCATCGGGTAGAACCACCTCGCTGTAGTAAGTCTGGAAGTAGTCGCGAGCTTTCCACTCGGAGTAGTCAGCGACCATGGGATTCCGCTTCGTGCTTCCGTCTACCACTGTGTGACCCCGCTAGTCCGTTAGTTTTTTTGACATGATTTTTGTCAAAGCCTTATGTCAGAGGATACTGACGGCCGTCGTAGTGCAGTAGCCGTACGACCCTTACTGGAATACCTAGCAATGGCTCAATTCAGGGAGTGGAGTATGCGTATCGGAACAAATTCGCTTTTTGAGGGGCTGGCTTCCGCAAAGCTGGAGGTACATCAAGGTGCAACGGCTCGGCGCAGATAACAATAATCGGTCATGAACGCACGTCCCGAATCCACGCTGGCGCCCACCGAGCCTCTTCCTGCCGAATTCCGTTCGGCGCTCGAGCTCGCGCAGGCGGCGGTGTGGGACTGGCACATTCTCGAGGACCGTTTCCAGGTCGATGAGGCGTGGCTGCGCGCACTGGGCATCGAGCTGAACGTGCACACGATGCCCTGTGCCGAGTGGAAGCGGCGCATTCATCCCGACGATCTCGGTGCGTTCATCGCGGCGACCGATTCCTGCAATCACGGCGGCGACCGGTTCGAATGCGAATACAGGTTGTTAGCCGCCGGGCATCGCTGGCTGTGGGTGTTACACCGGGGGCGTGTCGTGCAGCGCGAGCGCGACGGATCCGCGCAACGTATCACCGGACTGCTGCTCGACATCGATCGGCGCAAGAGCGAAGAGGTCGCGCGCAGCGACAGTGAGTCGCGGCTGGCGACGGCGTTGTGGGGCGCGCGCGCGGCGTTCTGGCAATGGCATGTGCCGAGTAATGCGCGCACCTCGAGCCCGCTGTGGCTGGCGATGACGGGTTATTCGCGGGCGCAGTGGGATGCGATGCCGAACCCCTGGTTCAGCAATCTGCATCCCGACGATCGCGAGCGTGTCGACCGGCAATTGAAAGAACACGCACAGGGGATGCGCGACTCGGTCGAGTTCGAATATCGCTTTCAGACCGCTGGCGGCGAATACCGCTGGATGCAGGATCGCGGCCGCGCGGTAGAGTGGGACCTGCAGGGTCGGCCTGTGCTGGTCATCGGCGTGACGCTCGATATCGACGCCGCCAAACATGCCGAAGCCCATCTTCGATCCAGCGAATCGATGCTGGAGACCGCCGCCTGGGGCGCCGGAATCGGCTTGTGGGAAACCAATTTCATCACCGACAAGACGCGCTGGTTCAACGACTGGTGCGACCGGCACGATATCCATCCGTGTGACGGCGACGATCACGTTCAGCGTTGGGATTCGTACCTGCATCCGGACGAAGGTCCGGAAGCGACGCGGCGCTTTTCCGAGCACGTCGCCGGCAAAGCCGAGTACTACGACGCCGAATATCGCATCAAGACCCGCTCAGGCGCTTGGCGCTGGGTTTTCGAGCGCGGACGTGTGGTCGAGCGCGACGCCCAGGGCAAGGCCGTGCGCATGCTCGGCGTGTGCATGGATCTGGACGAAACCAAGGTGGCCGAGCGCCGCGCGAATGCGCGCAACGAGCGTGTCGAGGCGGCGCTGCAACTAACTACCGCAGGTGTCTGGGACTGGGATGTGCAGCATGGACTCACCAACGATACCGACGGCTACTACCGGGTGTTCGGCGTCGATCCGGCGTTCGCCCGCGCCAACATCCTGACCTGGCGGCAAGTGCTCGGCACCGATCCTGACCAGGAGATCGAACGATTCCGCGAGCGACTCCGGCATGTCGATTCCGCGGCGCAGGTGCTCGAAACCGAGTACCGATTCCGGCACACCGACGGCAGCTGGCACTGGGCGCTGGACCGTGCCTGGGTCGTGGACCGGGCGCCGGACGGCTCGACGCGGCGGGTGCTGGGACTCGTGGTCGACATCACCGCGCGCAAGATCCGTGAGACCGGGCTCTCGGCAGCCGATCAGCGCTTCAGGGCGATCGCGCGGGAGCTGCGTTGCGTGATTTATGAGATCGACGCGGAGACCGGTCTGTCCTCGGGCGAAGGAGTCGAGCGCGTGCTCGGTTATTCCAATGCAGACCTGCCGCGGCCGGCCGACTGGGCAGCGCTCGTACACCCGGATGACCAATCCCTGCTTCAGCAGTGGTTCGACCGCAGCTCGGAATCGATGGTCGCGCTCCAGTACCGCATCCGCCATCGCGATGGCCACTACATCACGCTGCTCGACTCGCCCTGCGTGGTGCGCGACGCTGCCGGAAAGGTGGTGCGCATCGTCGGCGTCGCCATCGACATCAGCGAGCAGGCCAGCGCCCAGGAGGCGCTGCGTGCTTCGCAGGAATTGCTGCAGATCGTCGCCGCCGGCACCGGCGACTGGCTGATCCTCGTCGACACTCAGCATCGCGTGCAGTTCATCAATCGCGATATTCGTTCGCGTTCCCGCGACAGCATCATCGGCCTGCGCCTCGATGAGATCGCCGAGCCCGAAGATCGACCGAACATACTGGCAGCGCTGACCCAGGTGCTCGAGACCGGCGAACCCATGGACCTGCAGCTGGCGAGCAGTGGGAAGGACGGCCGCATCTTCGATTCGCGCGTGCGCGCGGTGCGTTCTCCGAACGGCATCACCGGCGCGGTGATCAACATCACCGAGATCACCGACCGTCAGGCCGCCATGCACTTGCGCGAGACACAGGCGCGCATGTTCGAGCTGTTGCACGAAGGTGTGGTGGTCATCGACGTCAACAACATGATTCGCATGGCGAATCCTGCATTCGAACGCATGTTCGGCTTTACCGCGGGCGCCGCGGTCGATACCTCGATCGTCGATCTCATCGCGCAGACACCGGGCCTGCTGCGTGAACGGCTCAAGCAGCACCTGCTGGGCAACATCACCGAGCCGCCAGGTCTCACGCCGGTGGAGTTCAAGTGCCGTCGCCGCGACGGGTCCACCTTCGATGCCGCTTGCGTCGCCACGCTGACGCACGTCGATGGCGCGACCCATCGGCTTGCGGTCATCACCGATGTCACCGAACGCCGCGGACTCGAACGCGAGATCCTCGAGATCGCCGGCCGCGAGCAGCTGCGCATCGGTTCGGACCTGCATGACGGGCTCGGCCAGGATCTGACCGGTGTTGCGCTAATGCTGCGCAGCGTAGTCGCGCAGCTTCGCAAGGAGAACTCCACCGCTCGGACCGACGTCGAGGACATCATCAGCCTGG
>DASTTJ010000390.1:0-12190 GCA_035760205.1 Steroidobacteraceae bacterium
AGCAAGGGTACAACGACCTGAACAGTGAGATGGATCCTCGCGCCGCTTTCCTCATCAGCAACTCGTTTGCCGACGGCAAGTTTGGAGCGCTGCTCTCCATCGCGTACACCGAACGCGAGCTCGCCGACGAAGGCGCGAGCACGGTGCGCTGGCAGGCCGGTGGTGGCTTCGGCCCCCTCGATGATGCCTACCCCGACACGGGGGCGCCGACCCTCGCGGAAATCAACGCCGCTTTCCGCCCTCGCATTCCGCGCTACGACAAATACGAACATAAGCAGGAGCGCCTGGGTGTCACCGCGGCACTGCAGTTCGCACCGAGTGACGCCACGACGCTGAGCCTCGACGTTCTGTTCTCACAGTTCGATGCCGAGCGAGACGAAATGTTTCTCGAGTCGGCTGTGTTCAGCAGCACGGGCGCGCAAGCCATTGGCAACGTCAACGCCATTGACGCCGAAATCGATGACACGAACACGCTTGTCTACGGTGTGTTCAACGACGTCGACGTCCGCTCGGAAGCGCGCCATGACGAGCTCAGCACCAAGTTCACTCAGATCACCCTGGAAGGCAAACACAGCTTCAGCGAAAGCTTCAGCATGGGTGCGCTGGTAGGCTTCGCCGAGGCCAATCATGACAACCCGATCCAGACCACGCTGCTCTTCGACGTCGATGACGTAGACGGTTATGTCTACGATTATCGTGAGAACAGCCGCCTGCCGTTGTTGAGCTATGGCACGACGGATGTCACGAGCCCGGCCACCTATCACCTGGAGCAGATTCGCCTTCGCCCGCAAAGCACGATCAACAGCTTCCAGACCGCGTCGATCGACCTGGAATGGGCGGCTTCGGATGCGTTCTCGCTGAAGTTCGGACCGCAGTGGAAAAACTTCCTGTACAAATCCACCGATTCGCGACGATCCAACGGCACGACTGGAAATCAAGAAGGAATCCTCCCGGGCGGCGCGGCCACGGTCCCGCTCTCCAGCTACAGCCGCTTGATATCTTTCGGCGATGGCCTCGACTTGCCTGCGGGCAGCGTGACCAGGTGGCTGGTGCCCGACGTGAGTGCCGCGGTGGCGGCGCTCGACTTGAACAACGCGTCGCTGTACCCGATGGGTATCGAGCCTGCGCTCGGCGCTAACAACGAGATCGAGGAAGACGACATGGGCGTGTACGTCCAGGGCGACTTCCAGTTCGAACTCGGGGCACGCACGTTGCGTGGCAACATCGGCGTTCGCTATGTGCAGACGGATCTCACTTCGAAGGGTTACACCTTCAGCAGCGGCGCTCCGGTACTGCAAACCGTGACCCACGACTACTCGGACACTCTGCCGTCCATGAACCTCGTGTATGACATCAGCGATTCGTTGCTGGTGCGCTTCGGTGCGGCGAAGGTCATGACCCGCCCGAACCTGGGCAACTTGAACCCGGGCGCTGCGGTGAGCGTCTCCGGAAACAATCGCACAGTGACGGCCGGCAACCCGCTGCTGGAGCCGTTCCGAGCGAAAGCGTATGACCTCGCGGTCGAATGGTATTTCGCGCCGGAATCGTTGCTGTCACTCGCTCTGTTTCAGAAGGACATCGATTCGTTCGTGCAGACGATTCGCGAAACACGCCCGTTCACCGGCAACCCGCTTGGTCTGCCGGACAGCGTTGCAATCGCGGCTTGCGGCTCAATCGCTGGATGCACTCCTGCCGCGGACTGGCAGTTCAACCTTCCGGCCAACACGCCGGGCGGCGATCTGACAGGCTTCGAGCTCAGCTACCAGCAACCCTTCACGTTCCTGCCGGGCGTGTGGAGCAACTTTGGCACGATCCTGAACTACACCGGAGTGTCGTCGGAGATCGACTATCTGAATGCGACCGGAGCCGTGACGACCACAACCGACCTGACGGGCCTGTCGGAGAAGGCATACAACGCGACTCTGTACTTCGACAACCAGAAGTTCAGTGCGCGCATCGCGGCGGCTTATCGTTCCGACTATCTGACCACCGTGCCGGGCCGAAACGGCAACGACGTGGAAGGAACCGCGGAGACGATGAACTACGACTTCTCGTCAACGTACAACATCAACGACAACTTCTCGATTTCGCTCGAGGCGCTGAATCTCTCGGATGAAGTGGATGACCAGTGGGTGAGTTCGACAGGCAATCGCCTGTCGTACTACCACCACCAGGGTCGCCAGTACTTCCTGGGTGCCCGCTTCAAGTACTAGTTAGTCCGGGGTCACCCCCGGATCTCGAGCCGAGTCAATGGGGACAGAAGAAATTCTGTCCCCATTTTTGCTTGGGCGGCATACTCCGCGCATGCAGTTGCTACCGAATCGAAGACAGATCATCCTCGCAGGCGCCATGGCTGCCCTCGCTCCTGCCGTCAGATCCGCGACGGCGTTACCGACCGGCACCGACAATCCGATCGTTGAGCTTTGGCCTAACGGCACACCGGGTACCGATCGTGTCACGGTCCAAGAAGAAGTCATCGAGCGGCTTCCCGAAGGCCCGCTGCGCGATCGATTCGCCCAGCATGTCACCCGGCCGTCGATGACGCTTTTCGCTCCCAGGACCGCGTTCAACGGCATCACACTTCTTATTGTCCCGGGTGGTGGCTACGTGCGCGTGGTCATGGACAAGGAAGGTTTCGAAGCAGCCGAATGGTTCGCGGCCTGCGGATTCGCCGCGGCCGTGCTCCGTTACCGCATGCCCGCCGACGGTTGGTCCGCTGGTGCCGATGCACCGGTGCACGACGCCATGCGTGCGATCCGCATGCTGCGCGATCGTCGCGGCGCGGGGGCTCACGCGCGTTCAAGCGTCGGGGTCATTGGGTTCTCGGCGGGCGGTCACCTGTGCGCACGTCAAATCACCGAGCCCGGGCTCACCTACGCGCCCCACGACTCCGCAGACGATCGATCAGCGCGCCCCGATTTTGCGGTTCTCATGTACCCGGTCATCGCGAGCACCGGCGCACACGCCCACGCAGGGTCGGCCCAACAGTTGCGCGCTTCCGGGGTGCGCGAAGCCGACCTCGCCCGCTACTCACCTCACCTGAACGTCAACACACTGACTCCGCCCACCATGCTGGTTCATGCCGCCGATGACTCCAGCGTACCGGTGGAAAACTCCCTGATGATGTACGAAGCCTTGCGCAAGGCGAACGTTCGAAGTGAGCTGCATGTGTTCGACCGCGGTGGACACGGCTTCGGGCTGCGTGGCGTCGCAGGCAAGAACGTCGCCGCGTGGCCGACCCTCGTTCAGAACTGGGCCCTGAGCAATGCCGCCCCGTGAGCTGATTAATGGCCTGCGGCGTCGCCTGTTGGGCGCGGCATCGGTGGGCGTGTTCGCGGCGGCGCCGATCGCGCGTGCGGCCACCTCCGCGACCGTCGTTCGCACCGTCGCGGGCCGCGTGCGAGGCATTCTCGACGCCGACCTGCATGTCTTCCGCGGCATCCGTTACGGTGCCGACACCTCGCAAAGCCGCTTCATGGCGCCGCTGGCGCCTGCGCCGTGGCGGGGAATCGCCGAGGCAAGCTCGTTCGGCGCGGCCAGCCGGCAGCCGGGTTCGGAAGCGAACCAGTCCGAAGACTGTCTGTTCCTCAACGTCACGGCACCGGTCACAAAGACCGCGCAACCGCGCCCCGTGGTCGTCTACATCCATGGCGGCGCGTACTCGAGCGGGTCCGGATCCAGCGCTCTATACGACGGCGCTACGCTCTGCCGGCGTGGCGACGTGGTCGTCGTGACGCTCAATCATCGCCTGAGCCTGTTCGGCTACCTCTACCTCACGGGGTTTCCCGATTCCGGCAACGCGGGAATGCTCGACCTGGTGCTGGCCCTGCAATGGGTTCGCGACAATATTGCAGCCTTTGGCGGCGACCCCGGCTGTGTCACTTTGCTAGGCCAGTCGGGCGGAGGCGCAAAGATCGCAACGCTGATGGCAATGCCGGCGGCGGCCGGACTTTTCCATCGCGCCGCCGCCATGAGTGGCCAGCAGCTGACCGCCTCCGGACCTCTGCACGCCGCGGGACGCACTCGAGTCCTGCTCGACAAGCTCGGAGTCCCGCCGGAACGAGCGACGTCACTCGCGAGGCTACCGGCTGCGGAGTTGCTGCGCGCGCATGCCGGCACAATCGACCCGTATATCGGTCGCGGCAGCGTGTACATGGGGCCGGTACTCGACGAGCGCACGCTCACGCGGCATCCGTTTTATCCGGATGCGCCGGCGCAGTCGGCGGGAATACCGATGATGATCGGCAATACCCACGACGAGACGCGATCGCTCATCGGGCGCGGCGATCCCGGGATCTTCGGCATCACCTGGGAGGCACTGCCGCAGCGGCTCGAAACGGAACTTCGTGTCGACATTTCGGGTGCCCTGGTAGTGGCCGAATATCGAAAGTGGTATCCGAACTTTTCGCCTGCGGATGTATTTTTCTCCGCAACTACCGCCGGACGCTCCTGGCGAGGCGCGATCGTCGAAGCGGAGTTGCGTGCCGCGCAAGGTTCCCCGGCATTCGCCTACCAGCTCAACTGGGGATCACCCGCGGATGGCGGCAAGTGGGGTGCATACCACACGCTCGACATCCCCTTGATGTTCGGCACCCTGACCGCACCCGAATCGCTGACCGGAGACGGCGAGAATGCCCGGCGCGTGTCTGCCACCATGCAGCAGGCATTGCTGGCATTTGCGCGGCACGGTGACCCTAACTACCCCGAAATGCCGCGCTGGGAGCCCTACTCGCTGCCGCGCCGCGCGACGATGGTGTTCGACGTCAAGAGCCGCCTCGTGGACGATCCGCGCGGGCAGGAGCGCCAGCTGTTCGCCAAGGTGCCATTCGTCCAGCAGGGCACCTAGGCGCCGATGCCGCCCCGACCCCCATCGATAGTGGTAGCAGCCCTTGTGGCCCCGGAAATGCGAGTGGCGTCTCAGCGGCGCAGGCCATTTACGCGAACAATAAAGCTCCCGCAGGAAAGCCACGATATGACATGCAATGTCCCATGGAACCATTGAAAATGACACCGGTTTCCCGATATAACACCGGCTGCAGCCGAACGTTGAATAAAGAAGGTTCATAAACTTGGTTTCCGTTGTCTCTGACCTCGCGTTCGACGCCAAGGGGGTGGCCGCCGAATTCGTGAAGGCGCGCCGCTCCGCGGGCTCGTTCACGCAATATCCCGGTTCCCTGCCTGCAGACCTCGACTCGGCATACCAATGCCAGGACGAGGCTATTTCGCTCTGGGGCGATTCCATAGCGGGATGGAAGGTGGGCTGGATACCGGAACCACTCAGCCAGAAGTTCGGGGCTCAGCGCCTCGTGGGTCCCATATTCAGCCGGTCGGTAATACACGCAAACGGCAGCTCCCCCATCGACGTGCCAGTCTTCGCCCATGGATTCGCCGCGATTGAGGCTGAATTCGTGATCCAGCTGGCCAAGGACGCGCCCGGCAATGTCACCGAGTGGACCACCGAAACTGCCCGACGTTTTGTCAAAGCGGTTTACATCGGCATCGAAATCGCCAGCAGCCCCCTGCAGAACATCAACGACTACGGCCCCGCCGTGGTCGCCAGCGATTTCGGCAACAACGCGGGCCTGATACTCGGCGCTGAAATCACCGACTGGCAGACACGCAGCCTCGAATCGCTGAACTGCGAAACTCGAATCGATGCCGCCGTCGTCGGCCGCGGCGGCGCGGCTGCAGTCAGCGGCGGACCGCTCGCTGCCCTCGCCTTCGCGCTGCGCTGTAACGCGCGCCGCGGCAGACCGCTGCGCGCAGGCGACTACATCTCGACCGGCGCCGCAACTGGTGTCCACTCGATCGGGGCAGGACAATCGGCCGAGGCAATTTTTAACGGGGTCGGCAGCCTGAAATGCGTTACGGTGCCCATGACACCGGTGACAGATCACTGATTGTTAGAGGACATACCTGCCCCAAGCCGCGCCCGCTTCCGTACAATCCCCACCATGACACGCACCCGGAAAAAAGCCGCGGGCAATCGCGCCGTGCCCAAAGTGCCAGTCCCTGCGAAGGTGACCGGCATCAAGCCTGGCCGAAACGCAACGATCAACGACATCGCGCGCCTCGCCAGCGTCTCGAAGAAGACCGTTTCGCGCGTTATCAACCAGTCGCCGCTTGTGCAGGAAGCGACCCGCGCGCGCATCCAGGCGGTCATCGACAAGTTCGGTTACGTCCCCGATCCGCAGGCGCGCGGCCTGGCATTCCGCAAATCCTTCCTGATCGGCCTGGTCTATGACAACCCGAACGCGCAGTACATCGTAAATCTCATGGAAGGCGCGCTCGATGCCGTGCGCAACTCCGAATACGAAGTCGTCGTGCATCCCTGCGATCGCAAGAAGCCCGATTTCATCACCGGCGTGCGCCGATTCGTCGAGCGCCAGAAGCTGCGCGGCGTGATTTTGTTGCCGCCCGTCTCCGAGAACGACGAGCTCACGCGCGCGCTCACGGCCGCCGATTGCTCATACGTGCGCATCACCTATACCCAGCTCGACGACCCGTCGCGCATTGTGATCTCGAACGACCGTCTCGCGGTCGCCGAAGTGGCGAACTACCTCGTTTCGCTGGGCCACAAGCGAGTTGGCTACATCGCAGGACCCCCGGGCTTCCGTTCCGCGGTCGAGAGGCTTGCCGGCTTTCGCGAAGCACTGGCCGCGCGGTCGATTCCCTTTCCCAACGAGCTCATCGTCGAAGGCGGCTACACCTACGAATCCGGCGTCGCCGGCGGCGAGAAGTTGCTCGCCCTCAATCCTCGCCCCACGGCCATCTTCGCCAGCAACGACGAAATGGCAGCCGGCGTTTACCGCGTGGCCAACCGACTGGGGCTTTCGATCCCGGGAGACCTCTCCATTGTCGGGTTCGACGACGGTCCGCTCGCTTCGCGCATGTTGCCTTCGCTGACGACTATTCGATTGCCGATTCGCGAACTCGGCCGTCTGGCCGCCAACAAGATCCTGCATCCCGAGGCCGCTGGTGGCGCACACGCCATGGTGACGCCGCTCGAGCCCCACCTGGTAATTCGCGACTCCTGCCAGCCGCCTCCGCGCTGAGTTCGCTATCCCCCTTAACATTTGATGGACGCCGCCGTTTCGGCAGCGATTGAATTCGGCGCGTGAGCACCTGGAATGACACCGGTTTCCGCGCCGTTGTCAGACGCGGTAGAATCGCCACCCCAGTAAAGCCCGGACGAGAGAATCATGAAGTTCGATACGCGACACGCCGCCCACCAGAGCATCATCCAGACCGCCGACACTTCGAAACTGCGCGAGCTGTTTCACGTGTCCGGTCTCTTCGTGCCGGACGATGTGAGTCTCACGTTCAGCCATATCGAACGCATGATCGTCGGTGGCGTGATGCCGGTGGCGAAGTCCATCGAACTCAATGAAGTCCCGGCGCTGAACAAGGGCCCGTTCCTCGCGCGGCGCGAGCTCGGCATCATCAACGTCGGCGGTCCAGGCAAAGTCACGGTCGACGGCAAGAGCACCGCGCTGGCGGCGCGCGAAGGCCTGTACGTGCCCATGGGCACGAACGAATTGTCATTCTCGTCGGATTCGGCAGCGACGCCCGCCAAGTTCTATCTCGCCAGCACGCCGGCGCACGCACGCTACGAGACGGTAAAGATCGACATCGCCAAGGCGAATCCTATGCCAGTCGGGTCGACGGCCACTGCCAACGAGCGGACTATCTACCAGTACATCAATCCAGACATCTGCAAGTCGGCGCAGCTGCTGATGGGTCTCACTTCGCTCAAGGAAGGCAGCGTGTGGAACACCATGCCCTGTCACCTGCACGAGCGCCGCTCGGAGACGTATTTCTACTTCGACCTGAAGCCCGACGCGCGCGTGGTGCACATCATGGGCGAACCGCACGAAACCCGGCACATCATCGTCGCCAACGAAGAAGCGGTCATCGCGCCGCCGTGGTCCATCCATACCGGATGCGGCACGACGAATTACAGCTTCATCTGGGCGATGGGCGGCGAAAACCAGGAATACAAGGACGTCGCCTGGGTCCCCATGAACGTGCTACGTTGAAGATGGGCAGCTTCGATCTCACTGGCCGCGTCGCCGCCGTCACCGGCGCAAATACGGGTCTGGGCCGCTCCATCGCCGAAGCGCTCGCCGCTGCGGGCGCCGATATTGCGTGCATCGGTCGAAGCGATCCTGCCGAGACTTTATCCGCCGTGCGTTCATTTGGCAGACGCGGGCACTGGGTCAATGCCGACCTTGGGGCCAGGCCCGACTATTCGCGCATCGTCGCGGACATCGTCGGCAACCTGGGCGGGCTGCATATCCTGGTAAACAACGCCGGGATCATCCGCCGCAACAACGCCATCGATTTCACCGAGGCGGACTGGGACGCCGTGTTAGACGTCAACTTGAAATCGGTGTTCTTTCTGTCCCAGGCCGCGGCGCGCCACATGATTCCCGCGGGTGGTGGCAAGATCATCAACATTGCTTCGATGCTGTCGTTCCAGGGTGGCATTCGCGTGCCCTCTTATACCGCCAGCAAAAGCGGTATCGCCGGTCTGACCAAACTGCTCGCCAACGAGTGGGCGGTCAGCGGCATCAACGTCAACGCGATCGCTCCCGGCTACTTCGCGACGAACAACACAGCGGCGCTACAAGCTGACGCAAAGCGCAATGCCGAAATTCTGGCGCGCATTCCCGCGGGGCGCTGGGGTGATCCGAAAGATCTGGGCGGGGCGGCCGTGTTCCTGGCATCCAGCGCAGCGAATTACGTGCAGGGAATCATCCTTCCCGTTGACGGCGGCTGGCTGGCCCGCTGACCGTTATGATGTCGGCTTCTCGCTGGAGCCGACATGATTCCAAGGTTGAGAGTCCCTGTTGCCTGTGCCGCGCTTGCGGGTAAGGCCCCGTTGAGTTTCCTCAGATGCGAGTAGCCTTTCTGGGGCTCGGCACAATGGGTAGCGGCATGGCCGGTCGCGTGCTCGCAGCGGGACATTCGCTGGCGGTATACAACCGGACGCCCGGACGCGCCGCGGCTTTGGCGAAGCTTGGTGCACGCATCGCGGATTCGGCCGCTTCCGCAGCCCAGAAGGCTGACGTCATCATCGGCATGACCGCGGACGACGATTCCTCGCGAGCCATGTGGCTGGGCGAACACGGCGCGCTGGCAGGCGACAACGTTCCGCATGCCCTTGCCATCGAGTGCTCGACGCTGTCGCATGACTGGGTACTCGAACTTGCAGACCGAGTCCGGGAGCGGCGATTCCGGTATGTGGATGCGCCGGTCACCGGCCTGCCTGACGCGGCGGCGGCCGGTACGCTGACGCTGCTGGTCGGCGCCGATGCGGCCGACCTCGATGCCGCCCGCCCGATCTTTGCGTCACTTGCCACTCGCGTGCTGCACTTCGGCGCCGTTGGCCAGGGGACCGCGTACAAGCTGATGATCAATTTGTTAGGCGCCGTGCAGATCGCATCGGCCGCCGAGGCCATCGTGCTCGCCGAGCGAGCCGGCCTCGACCTCAGGCTGGTGACGGATGCGGTGGCCAGCGGCCAGGCCGCAAGTCCACAGGTCGTCCGCAATGTGCGCCGGTTCGTGACCGGTGATCACGCCACTAACGTCAACTTCACTCCCGCGCTTCGCCTCAAGGACATCGAGTACGCCCTGCGATTCGCCAAAAAACTGGGAGTGAATTGCGCGTTTGGAAACGAAGCGGCCGAGCTCTATCGCAAGCTTTGCGCACGCGGCGGGGGCGGCGACAACGAAAGCCGCATCATCGATGCGCTACGCGATTAGAGAGTGCAGACCGGTGCGTCGTCGGTGCCGAGCGCCGTTTCATCGTTCTTGGCGCGCGTCTCACCGGGTATGGCACGCAGCAACAGTCCCCAGGGCGTGCTCCGATATGTGCCGGGTGAAATGCCCGGCCCCACCAGTCGAACCTCGGTGGCCAACTGCGGCTGAGGTCGCAACGCCCGAACCCGCGCGCTGACAACCTCCGACCCTTCGACGCGCTGCAACTGCACGCAGATTTCGTCCTGAGTTCCGATAGTGACGTTACGCGGTTCATCTCCGACGCGCAGCAGCACACGCTGCCCGGCAGGCCCGGCGTAACGCGCCGGATCGACATCGATCAGATATGCAGAGCTGCTCGCTTGCACTTGGGCGATGGCCGCTCCCACCAGTGCGCCACAGATGACCGCGGACAGAATTAGTTTTTTCATGTGTTATCGGAGCACGTTTCACGTAAGAAGTTCCCTCAGTGGAAGTGCCACTAGTCTGTCGGAGCTCGCCGACAAACTTAGTACACAGAAGATGACCTGTTGCGACACAAATTCACACAATTCGCACCATGGGTGCGCAGAACAACACTTCCTTGGTAGTTAGTGAGTCATTTCAGAGCACCGCACCCACGGTACCCAGCATTTCCTTGCGGACCAACGGAATCGGAGGCGCGCCAAAAGACAGGAACCTGTCGTGAAATTGCTGGAGCGTGGCGCCCGGATTCGCCGCGAGCCAGTCCGCACGCAACTTGCGAATCATGAGTTTTCCCAGCGTATAAGCCAGGTATCCGGGATCGTAGGTGCCTCGCAGCGCCTGCTGCCGCGCGTTTCCGGCATCGGCAAAGGCCTGTTCGCGGAACATCTTTTCCGACTCCTCCAACGACATGCAGCCGCTGTGCAGGCAGATGGCCGAAAGAAAGCGCACGTCCCGCAGCAACGCATTCGTCAGCATACCCACACGCATTTCCGGCTGGCCCGCGCCGAGCCCGGCCTCGTGCATCAACTCTTCCGCGTAATGCGCCCAACCTTCGCCGAAGGAGTAGTCCCACCACAGCGCGGCGGCGCGTGACGGATTCGCATTCATGAATTGCGACTGCAGGTAGTGGCCCGGCCACACTTCGTGCGCCGACACGAAGAGCAGGTATGCCTTGCCTGGAAGATAGGCATTTCGTTCGGCCGCGCTCCACTTGGCGTCGGGAGGCGCGACGTAGTAAGTAACCATGACCGCCGGGTTTTCGTACGGACCTGGAATGCTGATGTAGGCGAAGTTGCCGCGATTGTACGGCGGCGATTCCGCCACCAGCGCCTGCTCCTGGCTCGGGATGCTGACCAGCTTCTTGTCGAGCACCAGCTGGCGCAATTCCGCGAGCTGCGCGCGCGCGCCTTCCACGCTGCCGCCCGAAGGTTTGTTGGCGCGCATCTTGTCGACGCAGGCCGTAAGACTGGCCTTCGGTGCGAAGGCCGCGCAGGCATCCTTCAGCGCAGTCAGGTTGCGTTCCAGATCCTTGCGGCCGGTCAGCTCAAGCTCCTCGAGAGTCAGGTCAACACGCCCGGTTTGTCGAAGCATCGCAAGAAATTTCGGAGCGCCGAGCGCGAAGTCATCGGTGCCAGTCGCGCGTTGCGATTCGAGCCAGGTCGTGAGCTCGTCCATCGATGTCGCCGCGGCGGCAGTCGCTTCCGTGAGATCGCGCCGCAACTTCTCGTCTGCAACCTGGGCGAAGATTGCAGGCATTTCGTTGCGGAAGAATGTGGCATAACCGCTGAAGCCCGCCGCCCCGCGTTCAATGAACGCCTTCGGCAAGGGTGTGCGAAGGTTGGCGCGGATGTTCGCGGCCAGCGTCGGAACCGAGCGCGCGTAGCCCAGAAAACCCTCGAGCCGCTTCGGCAGGGGTGCATATTCGCGCGTGAGGTACATCGACGGATCGAGCTTCTCGAGGTACCAGACCGGATTTCGCATTGGCGACTCGGCTTCCGTTAGCCAGAAGAGCTGCGAATCGATCACCCATCGCAGGTGTTCGTGCTCGAAGCGCTGATCGTCCGTCAGCGCCGCCGGACCACGCTTCGCAAGTTCGCCGGCGAAGCTGCGAAGCTCGGCGACGTCTGCATCCAATGCAGCGCGGCTCCAGTCCGGCATTTTTCCGTCGAAGTCGTGCCGGCCTGATTGCACGGCGAAGTACGGGTCCGCCTTGAAGCGTGCCTCGATGAAGGAGTCGACGAATGCCGGCCAGCCTGCATCGGCTTTGGCAGCATCCGCCGGAGACGGCACTTCCACAGACTTCGCACCTGGCTCGCCCGAACAGCCTGCCAACGATGCCGCGAGAAGCAGGGCCATGGCCGCATGAGTCGCCAAGATGCGCATTCTCGATCTCCTCGAATGGTTCGTTGAGGTGGATCGTAATGGAAGTGACCCTCGATGGAGAGTTGCGTCGCTGATCGAG
>DASTTJ010000391.1:0-2338 GCA_035760205.1 Steroidobacteraceae bacterium
GGCCACAGATGGCCAGCATGTGCGCGCGGTTGCGGATTCTGGGTATGGATCGAGTCTGGGCAATGCGATGGAGATGCTCAACTGGATCAACAACGAAACCGCCAACATGGGCACCCAGGCGCCACCCGTGATGCGGGTGACCAACGGCAGGAAGAATGCTGATTTCAGTTACTGGGACACGCTCGGCCTGTGGTGCCGCAAGACCATCCCGCTGGCGGAGGTGCAACCAAACCCGCGCAACCGCGTGCCTTACACGCTGGCCGATTCGCACTTCACGATCGCGGCCGTCAGCGTGCCGGGGACGGGAAACAACGGCATTGTGTTCCAGGCTTCCAACTCGGGCCACCTGAATGCGTCGGAATTGCGCTTTGCCAATTCACAGCCGCAGATGAAGGTGATCGACACGCAGGGCACGTCGGTGGTGCTCACCGCCCCGACGCGATTGATCGCCGGCACGCCCGCGGTGATCGCACTCACTTCGGCTCCCGGGGCGCAGCGGCTGCGCGTGAACTCGTCGATGGTGGCGAGCGCGAGCGCCACGTTCATCGCCAGCCAGTGCGACCAGTTGCTGATCGGAATGGGATATACCGAGTACTACCCGCGCGAGCCGTTCAACGGGAACATCTATTCGGTGGTCACAGGCAAGGGTGCGCCAACCGCGCAGGAGCTGGCCGTGATCGAACGCTACCTCGCATCCACAGCGGGCATCGTTATCTGATCGAGGCCCTATTCGCGCCAATAGCGTACTGCTGAGCGTTTTTTGCGCTAATTAGTTCACGAGCAGCACGTTGCGTTAACGTAACGCACCAAGGCATTGCAGACGGTGACGTTTGTAAAGCCATTGCCCACGCTCACAATGCGGGCCTTTTTTGGCTGAAGCAAGGAGCGTGAAAGTGATCGATCAAGAACGATGGCGTGGGTGGGCAGCGGTTTTCTGCGGCGCAGCGTTGACCGGCCTCGCAGGCTGCGGCGGCGGCGGAGGCGGAGGCGGCAGTACTGTGGGCTTGGGCACCTCCACGAGCGACGCGGCAGCGGTAGGCGCAACAGGTTCGACAGGCACCACCGAAAGCACGGGCAGCACGGACACCGCAAGCGCCACGCCGGCGACACCCGTTGCGGCCGTTCCTGTCGAATCAGCTCCCGCATCCCCCAACTCCGCGCCCATCTTCGGTGACTGCGAGATGTTCCCCGCCACTGCGATCTTCAACACGCGCATCGACGACACGTCGCGCTTTCCCGCGCATTCCAAGTCGCAGGAGTGGATCGACCTGGTCGGCCGCGGTGTGCCATTTCAGGCGGACTGGGGCATCGACGTCGATCCCGCGAATTACTCGGTCTACTACGGCATGCCGATCAATGTCGTGGACGGCACCTCCGCCACGACCGAATGGCCCGTCGTATCGTTCGACTTCTCGACTTCGGGCGTGTTCTGGGACCGTGGCTATCCCGACAAGAGCGATTGCGCCGTGTCGGACGGCAACGGCGGCTTCCGCATCGGGCGCGGCTGCGGCTCGATCGAACCCAGCCAGCGCCGCTTTCCCTTCCCGCTGGCCTCGCAGATCGTGAACGAGGACGGCCATTGCAACGATCCCCATACCTGCGGCGACCGCCACGTGCTGGTCGTTGAGAAAGGCGCCTGCCGGCTGTGGGAAAGTTTCTTCTCGTACAACCTATCGGGTCAGTGGTACACCATGGCCACCGCTGCCTGGGATTTGAAGTCACTCGCCCTGCGGCCGGACGAATGGGCCTCGGGTGACGCCGCCGGTTTGCCGATGACGCCGTTGCTGGCCAAGGCGGCCGAGGCTAACTCCGGTGAAATCAGGCACGCCCTGCGCGTCAACTTTACCGACGCAAAAATCTCGACCGAGCATGTCTGGCCGGCACGCCACGGCGCGGGCGGCGCGAACCCGGGTGCGATCCCTTTCGGCGCGCTGATGCGCCTGCGGGCCGACTTTGTCATCCCTGACGACTGGACACCGCAAGCGAAGGCCCTGGCCACGGCGGCCAAGCGCTACGGCATGTATGTATCAGACAACGGCGCGGATTTTCACGTGCAGGGCGAGCCCAACGCGGCGTGGGATTTGCGCACCAACGCACAGATGCGCAGCATCACGATGTCGCACATGGAGTTCGTGGACCTGAAGGCGATCACGGGCGATCCGCGGTTCTCGAATGATTCGATGGCGGCAAGCTGGTAGAGCGCCAACGCGATCGCCCGTGGCTCAGTGCGGCAGCTCGGTCTTGTTGTTGACGATGCGGCCCACCAACCCGTAGGTGATCGCCTCTTCCGCCGACAGCCATCGGTCGCGTTCGATATCGACGAGCACGCTGTCCAGCG
>DASTTJ010000392.1:0-23560 GCA_035760205.1 Steroidobacteraceae bacterium
AGCTGAAGGAGCGTTGGGGGGTATCCGCCTGGAAGACCTACACGCAGTTCGGCCCGGGAGGCAAAGGCTACTTTCTATCGGACGACATCGGCACGCGCTTCATCGAGAAGGCGCGCAAGCTAGGCGTTAAGGTTATCTGCGTACACAAGGGCCTGCCTTTCGGTAAACAATCCTACGAGCACAGCAAATGCACAGATATCGGTGTCGTCGCCAAACGTTTTCCGGACGTTGCTTTCCTGGTCTATCACGCGGGCTTTGTAACCAGCGTTCCCGAACGCGCCTTCGAAGGCAGGGGCGCCGATGACGGCATCGATACGCTGATCCGGTCTCTCGTCGACAACGGGGTGGCGCCCAATAGTAATGTTTACGCTGAACTTGGCAGTACCTGGCGCTACCTGATGCGTGACCCGGAAGCAGCGGCGCACGCCTTGGGCAAACTCTTGAAGTACTGTGGCGAGAATAACGTGCTCTGGGGCACGGACTCCATCTGGTATGGCTCGCCGCAGGATCAGATACAGGCGTTCCGCACGTTTCAGATTTCGGAGGCGCTGCGCGACCGTCACGGATATCCGCAAATAACGCCGCAGCTGCGCGCAAAGGTGTTCGGTCTCAATGCCACGAAGCCCTACAAGCTTGCGACCGACGAGCTGCAAAAGTTCACGACGCGCGATGCGATCGCACAAACGAAATCCGAGTACGCCGCCGAGCCGAACCCATCGTACGCGACCCATGGTCCGCGCACCCGCCGCGAATTCCTCAATCTTCGCGCCTGGCACGCGGGCGAGCCCTGAGAGTTAGACTCCACGCATGAACAACAAAATCGTCCTGCTGACTTGCATCCTCTCGATTGCCCTGGGGGCGTGCTCTCGCGATAGCGAGCCCACGCCAGCATCGGCGCCACCGGCAAGCGCGCCGCCGCCGCTCATGTCGCAGGACCCACCCGAGCCGTTGTCGCCGGACAGCCTCGCCCGGCTGGTACGGCCGCATTCGCCGGTGCTCGGCGTGGCAAAAGCGCCGGTTACCGTGGTCGAGGTTCTCGATCCGGCCTGCGAGGCCTGCCGTGCGTTTGCACCCGTGGTCCATCAGTTGCTGTTCCTTTATCCCGACGACGTTCGGGTCGTGGTGCGCTTTGCGGATTTTCATCCCGGATCAGCCGAGGCCATCCGCCTGCTCGAGGCGGCGCGCATGCAGGGCAAGTTCGAGCCCATGCTCGACGCGTTATTCGAACGTCAGCAGGAATGGGCGGCGCACTCCGCGCCGGACACCGCGCGCGTCTGGCAGATCGCCGGCGATATCGGCGTCAACGTGGCGAGGGCGCGCAAAGACGCGCAGGCCGCGAGCGTCGATGACCTGTTGCGGATCGAGGCCGAAGATCTTCTCGCCATCAAGGTGGAGCGAACGCCGACGTTCTTCGTGAACGGCAAGCCGCTGCCCACTTTCGGCGATCAACAACTTCTCGACCTCGTGGCGAGCGAAGTCCGCAATCAGAAGCGGTAGCGCAGCCCCAGTCCCACAGCATTCATGCCGCCTTCATCGCCCATGAGCCCGTACGCCACCGAACGGTGATGCAGGCGAAGTGAGACTGCCCAGCGGGAATCGACCGGCCCCGCGGTGAGTTCCATCACCCAGTAGATCAGCCACTGGGCGCTTTCACCTTCGAGCTGCACTTCGATGGGTGGCAGCTCCGTGGCATAGGACAAGCCAAGACCGAAAGCCGCTGACGTGCTGAGCCGCTGGCTCCACGGAAACCGGTTCCACCGCAGCAGGATCGGTATCGCGTTGAACTCCCACAGCGACTGATCGTGGAAGTGGTAGACCACCTGGCCTTCGGCCTCGATGGCGAGCGCTCCGTCTTTGCGTTCCGCGTATTGGCGCGACACTGCGACAGTGGCGAGATAGGAATCGACGAATTCGGTGCCTGGGGCATCGATGATGATGTCTTCCCATCCCGGCTGCGTGGAAATGCGCGCGCCGTACACGGTGGCGTACCAGTCGCCCATCTCGGCGTGTACCAATGCCGGTGACAGCAAGAGCAGACTCATCATCCCGCGAAAATTCATTTGCGAAGCGTACCCGGGCTCAACTTTCCTGACTGCGGGAATTCACGGTTTGTGATCTATTGCTGGAATACCGGCCCGTCACCGCGTGTGCGGAACCACTTGGTGATGATGACCTTGTGGCCGCGAATCACGGGTTCTCCGCTATGCCGCGAGGCGGGATTCGGTAAGCCATCGTCATAGAGGTTGTTCCAGAACAGCGCCATGCCCGTCCTGGGCTGCACGGTGTAATCCAGTTCGGTGAAGCGGGTGCCTCCCCCTTCCATGCCTTCGTTGAGGTAAACCATGAAGGTCCAGGAGCGATTTCCGCGCAGGGCCGCGTAACGCCGGAATTCACTGCTGCCCGGCGGAAAGCAGTCGAGGTGCGGTTTGAACTGCTGCCCGACGTCATAGCGTTGCGCCTGGATTCCTTCGCCGTACTCGGCGCGAATGCCGATCGTCTTGCAGATCTTGGCGTCCAGTGCCACGGCGACGGGACTGCGCAGATGCGCCAGCAGGCACGTGGTGCTGGTGCGGAAGTCGCTGTCGTATCCATCGCGCGAAAGCCCGGAAGGTTGCAGGTGGTGACTGATGAGCGCGTTGAGCCGCTCGCATTCCTTGCCGCTGAGAAACCCGTCGTACAGATAGAGGTGCAGCTTTGGCAACTCGATCCTGCGCAGGTTCGGGGGTGCGCGGCGAATCAGGGGAGGCGGTTGCAATGTTCCGCTCGACAATGCATCGCCGAGCGGTCTCAGCATCTCGAGTGCCGAGGCGATGCTCGGATCGGCTACCCCGTTGTGGCGCAGAGCTTCAACGGCCGCCCCCATGTCGGCGCCGAGTCTGACCTGCTCGCGCAGCCAGCCAATCCATTTCGGTTCGCGGGACTTCTCGCCTTTCATGGGCGCGAGGTTTTAGCACATTGGCGCTGCGCGCCGCGGGTAAAAAAACGCGCCGGGCGATGGACCCGGCGCGTTTTCTCAGCAAGATCCGCAGTCTGTGATCAGCTGATCGGTTTCCAGGCCAGACCGATGAAGTACCGGCGTCCGGGCCAACCCAGCTCGGAGAGGCGGAACTTCTCGCCGGCGTAGGCGAGCGAAGCCTGGTCGGTAAGGTTCTTGCCTTCGATGAACACCGACAGCTCGTCACCCTTGATGCGCCACTGCAGTCGCGCATCGAGGTAGTCCTCGCCGGCGCGGAACACCGGGTTGCCGCTGCGGTCGGCCGCCGACACCAGCCAGTCGCTGCGCGAGTTCCACGCCAGGCGCGCATTGATGGGCCCCTTGTCGTAATACAACACGAGGTTGTAGCTGTGCTCCGAGAGACCCACGAACGGCAGCGGGGAACCGTCGAGCTGGCTGAACAGCCCGACGTCCTTCGCCTCGCTGTACGTGTAGTTCGCGACGCCGCCGAAGCCCGACATCCAGCCGGGCAGGAACGTGAATGGAGCCTGGATGGAAGTTTCGATGCCCTGTGTTTTTGCGCCCTGACCGTTGATCGGCGTGGTGACGTCGTACAACACGCCATCGCCGAACAGGTTCACGTTGGGGAACAACACGCGGCCGAGGATGTAGGAAGTGATGTCCTTGTAGAAGCCGCCGATGCGCATTTCGACTTCGTCGGTGGGGTAGTACGCAAACTCGAGGTCGTACGACTTCGCGCGATACGGCTTCAATCCCGGATTGCCGATGTTGCAGTCGTCCGCATCGGCGTCGGTCGAGAAACCCGGACGCACGTCGATCGTGCAGTTGCCGGTCGGTGCGAGGTCGGCGATCGGCGGGCGCGACATCAGCTCGGCATATCCCAGGCGGATGCTGAAATTTTCCTTGATCTCGAGCTGCAGGTTCGCGCTCGGCAGCGTGTCGGAGTAGTCGCGTGCAAAGCTGGAGCGCACCGTGCCGGTGTTCACGACCACGTTGGTGCCGGGGGTCGCTCCGACTCGACGTTCGTTGCGAACGATTGCGCCGTCCGCCGTGGTTTCCGTCTTGATCTCTCGCACACCGACATTGCCGCGCATCCTCATGCCGAACAACTCGGTGTCGAAATTGACCTTGAAGTACTCCGCGAGGATGTCTTCCGTCAGGTCGTGCGCGGGCAGGCGATTGTAGACCGTGCCGTTCACGGTCACCTGGCGCAGCTCATCGTGGGTGAAGTTCTCGGTGTTGTACATCGGCGCCAGATCGTCGAATACGGGGACGCGCCAATCGGTCGGTATGTTGCCGCCACTCACGTCAAATCCGTCGTAGAACGTTCCCGGGCTTCGCGTGCTGTGGTTCAGCGCTTCGTTGAACGTCGCCGTATTCCAGGCATAGGTCAGGTTGTAGGCGTTGAAGGTGGTCCCCGGGGTGACCGTGTTCGCCTGGGTACCCGCTACGAGGTTGCCCGTCAGGTTGATGTTGAGGTTGGGGATGTTGACCTGGTTGTCGTAGTCGAAGTAGCCGCCGCCGTTGTACAGAACCGAGGTGGTCTCGCGTTTCTGAATGCCTGCTTCGAAGCTCGAAATGAACGGCAAGTCAGGTGTGAAGTCGAAGTCGGCGGATGCCTGGCGCTCTTCGAGCTCGTTCTCCGAGGGACGATACTGCAGCTGCGTCGTGTAGTAGGGGGCGTTGTCTTCCATCGAAAAGCCCGCGGGGAAACTGAATCGCGGCACGCCCTTGTCATCGAGAGTGACGCTGAATCCCGGAACGCGAGCCGTGAAGTTGGCCGCGTTGGTCTCGTCGTCGCGGAAGCTTTCGACGTCGGACACCGCGAGTTTCGCCTGGATCAGTTCGCCTGTGTACTCGTATCCGGCGCTCAGGTAGTCCGTGGTGTTTTTCAGATCGAAGCCGCGTGCCGAAGTACCGAACGCCGCATTGCTGCCGGCAGCCGTGTTGGCCACCGTGTAGCCGGTGACGTGATGATCTTGCACGGTGACGACCGAGTTCGGCGCGAGTCCGTCGTAGACATCCGTGGTGACGTTTGCCACGCGATTCACGCCGGTGAAGTCCGTGCCGTAGTTGTGGTCGTTGAGGAACTGCTGGCGCTCCGCGCGAGCGCCTTCCACCCAGATTCCCTGCTGGTCGGTGATCTTGAATTGAAGCGTCAGTTGCGCCGACGTGCGTTTGTCATCCCGCAGCCAGATGCCATAGCGCGGAATGCGCGGGCTGTAATCCCACCATTGCTGGCGGCAGTTGTTCTGGTCGGCCGCGACCGTGAAAGCGGTGAGGCATCCGGATTCGGTGGCAACCGCTGCGTAGCCCGGATTCAGGCTTTCGATGGTTTTATCCGCCGCGTTGTCCCAGTCGCCCATGCGCACCCATTCGGTGTTGCGCAGGTAGTCCTGGCGCGTGAGCACGTGGTCATAAGTGATGTTCGCCATGATTCCGAAGCGCCCATCGAATAACTGTGTTGCCCCGGTAAAGTTCACGCGAGGTTCCCAACCACCGTCGAGCGACATCTGCTCCGCGGATGCCGTTGCTGAAATCAGCGGGCCATCGAGCTCGAGGGGCTTGCGCAGCTGGATGCTCACCGTGCCGCCGATGCCGCCTTCGGTGAGGTCGGCCGTGGAGCCCTTGATGACGTCAACCGTCTTGATGAGCTCGGATGCGAGTTCGCGGAAGTCGTTGGAGCGGGCGCTGCCGCCGTTGGCGGAAAGAACGCTCATGCCGTTGATCTCGACGCGATTGAGCGCCGGATCCACGCCGCGGATGGACACCTGGGTACCTTCGCCGAAATCGCGTGACAGCTGTACGCCGGTGACGCGCGAGAGGGCTTCTCCGACGTTCTTGTCGGGGAACTGCGCGATGTCTTCGGCAACGATGGAATCGACCACCGTCCCGGAAGCGCGTTTGCGCTCGATGCCCGACTTCAGGCTGGCGCGTGTACCCACGACGACGATGGATTCGACTTCCTCACCTTGTTGAGGTGCGCCCGGAGCCGCCTGCTCGGCGGCCTGCGCGAACGCAGTGTTTTGCGCCGTGCTGATAGCAAAGGCGGCGAGTCCCGCCGAAAAACCTAAGAGTTGACCGTACTTCCGCTGACGCGATGAATGCCGCATGTCTTGCCCCTCCCCCGAGTGCAATGATTTGAGCGTTCTTGTCGAAACCCCGAAAGGCGGCCGAACGCGGATTCGCCCTTCGTATGCCGCTGGTGCGGCGAATTTTTTTAGCTTTCGCGTAGCCGTTGGGACAACCACATCGAACTCGTCAGTTTGCTTGTACGATTATTTGTGATCGTATTTGATTGGTTTTGATGTTCTCCCGTCAAACAACCGGTGTCAATAACGTTTTCGTTCATACGCGATGTACAAATTCATATGTACAAGCGATTTCGATGGTAACGAACGGATTTGCAAAGCTTCCGCGACTCGACACCGCTGTCGGATTCGCCGCATTGAGTTACATCGCGGGAGGTACGGACCGGTGGTCCTGGCCGCAATCGTCGGAAGTGCAATCGCCCTGGCGTCGCCGCGATTGAGCGAGATTCAGCCTGGCCGGTCCGTGGCACGGCGACCGGTGAGCTCCGCCAGCGCCGCGCGCAATTCCCGGATGCGTGGCGGCTTGCCTAACAGCCGGTCGACTCTCAAGGCGCGCTGTTCGTCCTTTGTTACCTGGAACTGCCAGCCGGTCAGAACGATGATGGGAGTTCGTGGCGAGAGATCGCGGAGACTCCCGACCACCTGACGTCCATCGACATCCGGCATCGCCAGATCGGTAATGACGATGTCGAACGGCATGCCGCCGCCTTGAGCCGTGCGAAAGGCTTCGATACCCGCGTGACCGCCGCTCGCGGAGGTGACCTTATGGCCTTCATCGGTCAACGCGCTGCGCAGAGATTCGATGAGTGTTGGGTCATCGTCTATCAGCAACACACGAAGGCGTCGCGCATGAGACTGCGCGCCCGGATTGGATTGCGTGTCCGCCGGTTGCGATTGCGCTTCGCGCGGACGATAGATCTCGCGCAGACGATCGACGGAGTGCGCAACCTCGTCCGTGGCACGGCGGATGCTGGCGAGATTGAATCGTGCACGCTCGGTGAGCTGCTCGCTCGCAAGCAGGTCCGCTGTACAGCGCGAGATAGGAGCGAGTGCGTTGTCGATGTCGTGCGCGATTTCGCTGGCCGCCTGATCCATGGCGCGCAACGACTCGGCTTCGATGCCGAAGGTTGGGGTGGATTTGCTTTCGGCGATGCTCATGTGGGAATACCTGAACACAAAACACTAGTAGTTTGATAGGGTTAAGTCACTAAGGACTTGCCCCAAGACGACATGCCGTTACGCAGCGACATCGATTTCATGCGCTTGGCTCTGGAGGCCGCGCGCGGCGCCGAATTGGCGGGCGAGGTGCCCGTGGGCGCCGTGCTCGTGCAGGGCGATGCCGTCCTGGCGGTGGCCGCGAACCGGCCGATCGCCAACCACGATCCGACGGCCCATGCCGAAGTCGAAGCGCTTCGGTCCGGCGGCAAGGCCATGGGCAGCTATCGGCTCGGCGGCACCACGCTCTACGTGACCCTCGAGCCCTGTGTCATGTGCGCCTCTG
This sequence comes from Steroidobacteraceae bacterium, assembly GCA_035760205.1. GTDB lineage: Bacteria > Pseudomonadota > Gammaproteobacteria > Steroidobacterales > Steroidobacteraceae > CADEED01. The sequence goes on from DASTTJ010000392.1 coordinate 7,550, forward strand.
CGATCGTGCATGCCCGCGTGGCACGGCTGGTGTTCGGCGCCTGGGATCGCAAGGCCGGCGCCGCCGGCAGTACCACCAATGTGTTCACCATGCCGTCAGTGAACCATCGTGTGGATGTTTTTGGAGGCGTTCTCATGGAAGAGAGTGCGGGCTTGCTGTGTGCCTTCTTTGCGGCGCGTCGGCGGGAACTGACGTAGTCGCTGGACGGGAGTTCGCAAGGTCGGTGTGCTAGCGTCGCGCTCCTTCTGCGTTCCCCGATTTCCGGAGGATTTTTGCAATGAACACTGCCATTCGTTTGCTGGTTTGCGCGATCGCCAGCGCGGCCACGACTGCAACCTTCGCAGCGCCGGTTACCTACAACGTGGATCCGGAGCACACCTACCCGAGCTTCGAGGCAGACCACTTCGGCGGCATGTCGGTGTGGCGCGGAAAATTCAATCAGAACAGCGGCAGCGTGGTGCTCGACCGGGAGGCGCAGACCGGCACCGTGAACATCACTGTCGATATGGCCTCGATCGACTTCGGACTCGAGAAGCTCAACACGCATGCGAAGGGCAGTGACACGGGGATGTTCGACGTCGCGAAATTTCCCACCGCCACCTTCAAGGGAAAACTTGCCAAATTCAAGGACGGTGCGCCAACGGAAGTGCAGGGCGATCTCACGCTGCGTGGCGTCACCAAGCCCGTGACACTCTCCATTCGCTCCTTCAAGTGCATGGCGCACCCGATGAAGAAGAAAGAATTTTGTGGTGCCGATGCCGTGGGAGCCATCAACCGGGAAGACTTCGGCATCAACTGGGGCAAGTCGTTCGGTTTCGGTATGGACATGAAGCTCGCCATCCAGATCGAAGCGTTCAAGGCGGACTGATCAAGACCAGGGGATTGCAGATGCGGACGTTTTTTTGCGCGCTGGCCATGCTGGCGTGTGGGGTGACCGCCGGCGGCGCGGAAAAGAATGGCGCGACGCCTGTTTTTGACGGCAAGTCGCTGACGGGTTGGAAGACGCTCGGTGGCGGAGCCGACTACAAGGTGATCGACGGCGCCATCGTCGGTTCGTCGCGACCGGGATTGTCCAACAGCTTCCTGGTCACCGAGAAGAACTACGACGATTTCATTCTCGAATTCGACGTTCGCCAGGATGTCGGCCCCACCAATTCAGGCGTGCAGTTTCGCAGCGCGAGCACGCCGGCCTTCGAGAACGGGCGAGTCCACGGTTACCAGACTGATATCGATCCGTCGCCTCGGCAATGGAGTGGCAGCCTGTATGAAGAAGCGCAACGCGGATGGTTCTACACCGGCGAGCTGCATCCGCCGGCCAAGGCGCTCTACAAATTCGGACAGTGGAATCACTTCCGAATCGAAGCCATTGGGCCGCGCATGCGCGTGTGGATCAACGGCGAACCTGCGGCTGACGTGATCGACGACGGACACAAGACAGGTTTCATCGGCCTGCAGGTTCATTCCATCAGCGCGCCCGAGGAAGCGGGGCGCACCACGAGCTGGAAGAACATCGAGGTGCGCACGAAGAAACTCGAACGCGCGCCACCGCTCGGGATCTTCATCCGCAACAATCTGCCTAACAATCTCGATGCAGAAGAAAAGGCGCAGGGCTGGCGGCTGCTGTGGGACGGGAAGACCACGCGCGGCTGGCGCAGCGCCAATTCGCAAGGTTTTCCGGCCAAGGGCTGGGCATTCGCCGACGGCGCGCTGGCTGTCGAGGCCGCGAAGGATGGCAAAGGCGGTGGCGGCGACATCATGACCGACGAGGAATTCGGCGCCTTCGAACTGCAGATGGAGTTCAAGGTGTCCGCCGGCGCCAACAGCGGCATCTTCTATCTGCTGACGTCGCCGCGCGACCCGGCCAGTGGTGCGCCGCTCGGACTCGAATACCAGATCCTTGACGACGAACGTCATCCCGACGCCAAAAACGGTGTTGATGGCAATCGCACCATCGCCTCGCTGTACGACATCTACCCGCGCGCCAAACTCATGACCAACGTCGGTATCGCGCCGAAGGTGGACGTATGGCAGCACGCGCGCATCGTGGCGCGCGCCGACGGCACGGTCGAGCACTGGCTGAACGGCGTCAAGGTGCTGGAATTCAAGCGCAGCTCGGACGACTATCGCGCACGTGTCGCGGCCAGCAAGTTCAAGGCGACCCCGGGTTTCGGCGAAGCGCAGAAGGGCCGTATCCTGCTGCAGGACCATGGCGACGCGGTCGCCTTCCGCAGCATCAAGGTGCGCGAACTGAAGTAGCTAGTCTCGGGCGACGACCGCGTCGGGTACGGAGGCCTCGAGAATCGCTGCGAACTGCGAGACGCGCTCGACGAACTGGGCGGTCTCGCGGCCATTGGCGTAGCCGCGCTTCACGCGCGAATGCCAGTACGGCTCCGACAGCCGCGGCAGATTGGCGCGCACGTCCGCCCACTGGTCGGGGTTCTTCTTGCGCATCTGCGTGATGATGCGTGCATCTTCGAGATGGCCGATGCCAACGTTGTATGCGGCCATGGCGAGCAGCGTGCGATCCGGGTCACGGATTCGCTTCGGAATGCTTTCCTTCATCAGGAGCAGGTATCGGGCGCCCGCCATGATGTTCTCGTGTGGCGAAAACGCGTTTTTCACCCCCATCTTTGTCGCGGTCCTTGGCATGAGCATCATGACGCCCTGTGCACCTTTGGGGGATACAGCCGCCGGGCGCCAGCGTGATTCCTGGTAGCCGAGCGCCGCGAGCATCCGCCAAGGAAACCCGGTTTCTCGACCGGCGGCCTCGAAAGACGCGCGCAGGTGGGGCAACCGGGTTTCGATGTGGCTGCGGAAATCGGTTGCCAGGCGCTTGGGAAGCCGGGCGCGCTGGGTCTGGGCCCTGGCGGCCGCGGGCGTGGTCTTGGGTTTTGGTTTGGGCGGCACCGGATGGTCGGCCGCCAGCACCGGGAGCGTGGCGCCCAGGGCTGCAATCCCGAAGGCCAAAAGGGCCCGCCGGCTGGTGAGGATTTTCCGCCCCTTGGCTCTGTGCATCGTTCGGCTAGAATACGCGCCCCGCGAAGGGCGGCCCTAATTTAGAGGTTGTCCCAAGGTTCAAGGCGCGGAGAGGTACCGAAGCGGTCATAACGGCGCCGACTCGAAATCGGATGGTCGGGTAATTCCGGCACGTGAGTTCGAATCTCACCTCGTCCGCCAATCTTTTACGCTGAGCTCGATTGAGATTCGAACTCACGTGCATGAATCGAGACGCACCTATTGATTCGGTGTACGGGAATTGAGCAATTTCGTGCGATGTGCGTGTGAAACTCGAGTTCACGCATGCCTGTTTCGCGCGCTAGTCTCCTCACCATGACTTCACCCAATGCCATCCGCCACTTCTGCTGCACGGTAGATTCCCCCGTCGGCGCGTTGTCGCTCGTCGCTACGGATCACGCGCTGGTCGCGCTGGTGTGGCGAAGGGAAGGGCACAGGCATGTGCCGTTCGAAAACGCGGCCGAAGGCGCGGGCCATCCGCTGTTGCGCGAAACGGCGTGCCAGCTCAATCAGTATTTCGGTGGCCAGCGCCGTACATTCGATCTCCCGCTCGAATTTCGCGGCACTGAATTTCAGCGCCGTGCGTGGGCCGCATTGCTCACCATTCCTTACGGAGAAACGCGCACTTACCGGCAGATGGCCGAGCAAATCGGCAACCCAGCGGCGGTGCGCGCCGTGGGCGCAGCGAATGGCAGGAATCCAATTGCGATCATCGCGCCCTGTCACCGCGTCATCGGCATGAATGGCGAACTCACCGGGTTCGGCGGTGGGCTCGACGCCAAGGCGCGGTTGTTGACGCTGGAGGCCCCGCATCGGCAGTTGCTGGCCGGCTGAAGTGCGCAATGTTCAATTCCGCGCGATCGCGTCGTACTGCCGCTGCAGGAAATCTTTCTCCCGGCGGTTGTCACATCGCGTCAGCGCCGCCTGGTAGGCCGTGGCTGCATCGGCGTGGCGGCCGAGCCGGCGCAGCAGATCAGCGCGAACCGCGTGAAACAGGTGATAGCGGTCGAGGCACAGCGCATCCACGAGCCGCAGCGCAATTTCGGGGCCTTCGACCGCGGCGATCACCACGGCGCGGTTCAGCGCGACCACCGGTGTAGGCGCAAGGATCAGCAACTGGTCGTAGATCGCCAGTATCTGCGGCCAATCGGTTGCTTCCGCTTGTCGCGCATCGCTGTGCACGGCATTGATCGCCGCCTGAAGCTGGTAGAGACCCGGCTGATGGCGCTCGCGACAGTGGCGCAGAAGCGCCTGGCCTTCTTCGATCTGCGCCCGGTTCCAGGTGCTGCGATTCTGCGCGGCGAGCTGCACGAAAGCGCCGGTGTCATCGACGCGGGCGTCACGTCGCGCGTCAATCAGCAACATCAGCGACAGCAGGCCCAACACCTCCGTCTCGCCGGGCAGCAGCTCCGCGAGCAGGCGCGCGAGCCGGATGGCCTCGTCACACAGGTCGGTGCGCACCAACGCTTCGCCCGAGGTCGGGCTGTAACCTTCGTTGAAGATCAAATAGACGACGGCCAGCACTGCGCGTACGCGAAACGGGAGTTCAGGTGCCTCTGGAACCCGGTACGGGATGCCGGCATCGCGAATCTTCGCCTTGGCGCGCGCCAGCCGCTGCCCCATCGTGGTTTCGGAGACCAGGAATGCGCGGGCGATTTCCGCCGTGGTGAGCCCGCCTAACAATCGCAGTGTCAGCGCCAGCTGGGCTTCCGGCGCGATCGCCGGATGACAGCAAGTGAAAATGAGGCGCAGCCGCTCGTCGCGCACGTCGTGATCCTCTACCGCATCCTGTTCCAGCAAAGGCATCGCGGCACTCTGCCGCGCGTCGCGAGTGGATTCGCGGCGCAGGTGATCGAGCGCCCGGTTGCGCGCGGTGGTGATGATCCAGCCCGCGGGCGAGGGTGGTATGCCGGTCTGCGGCCAGCGCGACAGCGCAATCGTGAAAGCGTCCTGCACCGCTTCCTCGGCGAGTTCGATGTCGCCAAGGAAGCGGATGAGGACCGCGACGGCACGGCCGTGCTCGCGCCGGAAAATGGCTTCAATCGGCGCGCTCAGCAGTGACCCTCCATGAAGGCGCGGACTTCGATCGGTGTGCCGATGGCGGTCGCGAGCTTGCGGCCCCACGCCAGTGCCGAGTCGAGGTCCGGTGCCTTGAGAACGGTGATGCCGCCGATCTGCTCTTTGCTTTCGATGAAGGGGCCGTCCGTGATGATCAGGTCACCGCCGTGGTGGCGCAAGACGGTCGCTGAACTGGGCGGTGTGAGCCCGCCGCTGAACACCCACACGCCAGCGGCCTGCATTTCGCTCTGGACCGCATGCACGTCGCGCATGATCCGCTGCAGTGTTTCGGGAGGCGGCTGCGTGCCGCCGGCGGGATAACACACGGAAAGCATGTACTGCTTCATTGCCAGGAGTCCTTTGGGCTGCGGCGATATGCCGCTTTTCGAGCCCTAAACGAATGGCAACAGGGAGTTTCGACAGCGGGGCGGAATTTCACAAGCCGCGGAGGCGGCGGGACGCTCAGGCGGCGTCGTGCTGGCTGGCGCCGTCTTCGGCGTCGCGCGCGGCTTGTTCGTAGTTCTGGGCGAACGTTTCGACAAAGATGTGGGGCAGGGCGTCGGGCGGCATTTCGCACAGGCTTCGATAGAAGTCGCCGTAGAGCTCCCAGTTGCCCATCGTCTTGCGCCGCGCACTGCGCTCGAAGCGCGTGGCGAGATCGCGCGGGTCGAGACGGCCGACGAAATCGACGAATGCCGCGCGCATCGCGTCGATCATCGCGTCGTCGTGGCGGCGCCCACCGGCGAACGACTCGCGCAACCATTGCACGGCGTCGAAGCGACGGCTGTCATGCGCCTTCAGCAATTCCTGGATCAATTCATCGACGCTGTGACGCTCGAGCGAGGGCAGCAGATCGCCCGGCGCCTTCTGATACGTCACGCGCAGCCGGTTGCGCTGCGCCTGCTGGCTGCGATTGCTTTCTTTCAATCCCAGGAGTGCCTCGCGCAGCAGTTGGCCCGCGAGGTGAAGCATGCGCGAATGCGCATCCACAGGAAGAGTCTCAGGTCCGATGCCCGCGCCGCGGCAGAATGCCTGCAGTCCCGGCGTGTTGTCGGCGGCCGGCGTGTAGTTTGACGCTGGCGCGCTGGCAGGAGGCGCCGGCGTGGTGGGCTGCTGCAGCGCCAGCTGTTGCTTGGCGGCGGCTTTGGCGAGCCGCGCGATGCGGCGCGCCACGGCTTCGGAGTCGACGTCGAGTTCGGGAGCCGTTGCAGGTTCCTTGTGGAGGTCCTGTGTCTGATGCAACGCGCGCGTGCGCGAGGACACCGCCTGGCCGAACGCATTGACGGGTTTGAGCTCGTCGCTCGAAATGTCGTTGCTCGCTTCCAGCAGGTTCTCCAGGCGCAGACTCGCGCCCAAATCCTTCGGTTGCGAGACGCGGCGGGAGCGCGTGCTGGTCGAGCCGGTCTTGTACAACGCGCTGTCGTCGAGGCTGAAGTCGGTGGCCGAGTCGATCTGCACCTGGACGTGGTACTCGCCAATACGAATGACGTCGCCGCTCGCCAGCGTGTGCGGGTTCTGGTTGCCGAGCGGGCGGTCGTTGTCATTGACGTAGGTGCCGTTGCTGCTGGTGTCCTGCAGCATGTATCGGCCCTTGTGATAAACGATGCGCGCGTGCCGTCCCGACACATATCTCATGTCGTCTGGCAGTACCCAATCGTTCTCGGCCGAGCGTCCAATGCTTCCGCCCGAGACGCCAAAGACGAACGTACTTTTGTCGCCCAATCGATGGCGATGATCACTGATGACGCGCAACCGGAGCGCCATGTTCTACCCTCTGAGCCCTAGCTTCCCGCGGCCCATGCGTGTATGAAGGGGCAGGTTACCGCCCCCCTAATCCGCTCGATGGCATCCAGTCACATTTTCAAGATTATGTTCGTGAACCAAGGCAAGGTTTACGAGGTTTATGCCCGCAAGGTGGGCCAGGGACGGTTGTTCGGTTTCATCGAGGTCGAAGAACTGGTCTTCGGCGAGCGCTCCACGGTGGTCCTGGATCCGGGCGAAGAGCGCATCAAATCCGAGTTCGCCGGCGTCAAATGCACGATGCTGCCGATGCACTCCATCTTGCGCATCGATGAAGTCAAGAAGCAGGGCGTGAGCAAGGTGAGCACGTTCGAGGGCAGCAATGTCTCGGCGTTTCCCATGTCGATGTACACACCCACGAGCGACCCGGGCACCAAGAAATAGGAAACGGGGACAGGGAAATGGGGACATTCCTGATTTGCTAGCAAATGGGGACGCGCCTCGCGGGCGCGACGGGCACGGACGGGTTCGCGAGACGAGGCGCGTCCCCATTTTCCGGCAAATCAGGAATGTCCCCATCCTGTACAATTCGCGCCCTCAATGATCGAGCTCCTCGGCGCCTCCGCAGTCTCCGACTTCCGCATCGCAAAACTGCGTCCCGCGCTCGAAGCCGTTCAATCCGGAATCGGCTCGATCAGCGCCCGCTTCCTGCACTTCGTCGATCTCTCGCGAGACCTCGACGCGCGCGAATCCACGCTGCTCGAACGACTGCTCACCTATGGTCCGCACGAAGACGCCCAAAACGGCAACCGCTCGACTGCGGCCACCGAAATTGTCGTGGTGCCGCGTTTCGGCACCATCTCGCCCTGGTCGAGCAAGGCCACCGATATCGCGCACGTGTGTGGTCTCGATGCTGTGCGCCGCATCGAACGCGGCATCCTCTGGCGATTCGAGGGCACGAAGAAACTGACGCGCGAGGAAACGGTGCGGCTTGCCGCTCCCGTGTTCGATCGCATGACCGAGGTCGCGCTGCTCGAGCGCGTCGACGCAACGCGACTCTTCGTCAAGGAAAAGACCCGGCCGTTGCGTATCGTGTCGCTGGCCCGTGGCCGCGACGCATTGGTGACCGCGAACACCGAGCTGGGCCTCGCGTTGTCGGACGACGAAATCGACTACCTGATGAAGAACTTCGCGGCGCTCGGGCGTGATCCCACCGACGTCGAACTCATGATGTTCGCGCAGGCGAATTCCGAACACTGCCGGCACAAGATCTTCAACGCCGACTGGATCATCGACGGCGAGCGCCAGACCAAATCGCTGTTCGCGATGATCCGCAACACGCACGAGAAGAATCCGCAAGGCGTGCTCTCGGCCTATCGCGACAACGCCGCGGTGATGGAAGGCGCGCTCGGCAAGCGCTACTTCCCCAATCCCGAGAACGACATTTACGGCGCAGTCGATGAACCCATCGATATCCTCATGAAGGTCGAGACGCACAATCATCCGACTGCCATCTCGCCGTTCCCGGGCGCGGCTACCGGATCCGGTGGCGAGATTCGCGATGAGGGCGCCACCGGCCGCGGCGCGAAGCCAAAAGCCGGTCTCACAGGATTCTCCGTGTCGCACCTGCGCATTCCAGGCTTCGAGCAGCCCTGGGAAAAAACGCCGGGCGCGCCGTTGGGCAAGCCTGACCGCATCGTCTCGGCGCTCGACATCATGATCGAAGGCCCGATCGGCGGCGCCGCGTTCAACAATGAATTTGGCCGCCCGAACATCTGCGGTTATTTCAGAACGTTCGAGCAGGCGGCGCACGGCGATCCAGGGGGCCGCGTTCGTGGCTATCACAAGCCCATCATGATTGCGGGCGGCCTCGGGAACGTGCGCCGCAATCACGTGGAGAAATGCGAGATCCCGGTGGGCACGAAGATCGTCGTGCTGGGCGGTCCCGCGATGCTCATCGGCTTAGGGGGTGGCGCGGCATCGTCTGTGAACAGCGGCGCCTCGAGCGAAGATCTCGACTTCGCTTCCGTGCAGCGTGGCAATCCGGAAATCCAGCGTCGCGCGCAGGAAGTGATCGATCGCTGCTCAGCGCGCTGGTCGCTCAATCCCATTCTGCTGATTCACGATGTGGGCGCGGGGGGGTTGTCGAATGCCGTGCCCGAGGCCGTGGCGCATACCGCGGGCCGCGGCGCGCGCATCGACATGGCGGCGATCCCGAATGACGAGCCCGGCATGTCGCCCATGGAACTGTGGTGCAACGAATCGCAGGAGCGCTACGTGCTGCTGATCGATGCGGCGCGCCTGGAAGACTTCACCTCGATCGCACGCCGGGAGCGCTGCCCATTCGCCGTGCTCGGTGAAATCGATGACACGGGTGTGCTCGTGCTCGAAGACAAACAACACGGCTCACGTCCCGTCGATCTGCCGCTCGAAGTGTTGTTAGGCAAGGCGCCAAAGATGTTGCGCGACGTGCGCCGCGTGTCGCCGTCACAAGGCGCTTTTCCGACCGGCGCGCTGGATCTGCGCGATGCCGCGTTCCGCCTGCTGCGTTTTCCGGCCGTAGCCGACAAGACCTTCCTGATTTCGATCGGCGATCGCACTGTCGGCGGCATGATCAGCCGCGATCAGATGGTCGGGCCCTGGCAGGTGCCGGTGGCCGATGTCGCCGTGACCATTGCCGATTACTTCGGTCACGCCGGAGAAGCGATGTCGATGGGCGAACGCACGCCGGTGGCGGTGCTCGATGCGCCCGCGTCCGGCCGCCTTGCGGTCGGCGAGGCTCTCACCAACATTCTCGCCGCCGACATCGGGGCGTTGTCGAACGTGAAGCTGTCCGCTAACTGGATGGCGGCCTGCGGCGAGCCCGGTGAAGACGCTGCGTTGTACGCCACCGTGCGCACCGTGGGCGAAGATCTATGTCCTGCGCTGGGCATCGCCATTCCCGTTGGCAAAGATTCACTGTCGATGAAGACGGTTTGGGGCGAGGCGGCACAGCGCAAGTCCGTGGTGGCGCCCGTGTCGCTGATCATTACTGCGTTCGCGCCCGTTGGAGACGTGCGCAAGACCTGGACACCGCAGCTGCGCACCGATCTCGGCGCGACGGTGTTGCTGCTCGTGGACCTGGGGCAGGGCGCGAACCGGCTCGGAGGTTCTTCGCTGGCGCAGGTATTCGGCGAGCTGGGTAATACACCTGCAGATCTCGCATCACCCGCATTGCTCACCCAGCTCGCGGCGGCGCTCGCGGAACTGCGCGCGCAGGATCTGGTGCTCGCCTATCACGACCGCGCCGATGGTGGAGCGTTTGCCACGCTGGTCGAAATGGCGTTTGCCGGCCATTGCGGCCTCGACATCAAACTACCCGTGGGCAGCGGTGTCACGGGGGCTGCCGGAGCCTTGTTCTCCGAAGAACTCGGGGTGGTGCTGCAGGTAAAAGCCGAACACGCGGCCGCCGTGCAGTCGGTATTCGTGCGGCACGGCTTGGGCGACTGGACTCATGCGATTGGTACCGCCACGCGGCAGATGCGCGTCATCGTGCAGGCTGCCGGCACGCGTATCGATGAAACGTGGGAAGACCTGAGGCGCGCCTGGTCCGAAACTTCCTGGCGCATGCGCGAGCGGCGCGACGAGCCTTCGTGCGCGCACGAGGAATACGCGGCCGCCTGCGACACCGGCGCGCCGGGCCTCAACGTGGCGCTGACGTTCGATCCGGCCGAAGACGTTTCCGCGCCGTTCATCGGGACTGCGCGCCCGAAGGTCGCGGTGCTGCGAGAGCAGGGCGTCAACAGTCAGATCGAGATGGCGGCCGTGTTCGAGCGCGTGGGTTTCGAGCCGCACGACGTGCACATGAGCGACGTGCTCGCCGGTCGCGTGAAGCTCGATGCTTTCCGCGGTCTCGTGGCCTGCGGCGGGTTTTCTTATGGTGACGTGCTCGGGGCCGGTGAGGGCTGGGCCAAGTCCATTCTTTATCACGGGGGTGCGCGCGATCAGATCCAGCGCTTCCTCGACCGCACCGACACTTTCACGCTGGGCGTTTGCAACGGATGCCAGATGTTCGCCGCGCTCAAGGAGATCATTCCGGGCGCGCAAGCGTGGCCGCGCTTCGTGCGCAATCGCGGCGAGCAGTTCGAAGGTCGCTTCTCGCTGGTCGAACTGCGGCCGTCGCCTTCCATCTTCCTGGCCGGCATGGACGGCTCGATGCTGCCGATTGCCGTGGCGCACGGCGAAGGCCGCGCCGAGTTCATGAGTGATGAGGCCGCCAGGGCATTCTCGGCCAGCAGCCTGGTGGCGGCGCGGTACATCGAAGGCAATCGCAGTATCGCCACTCGCTACCCCGCGAATCCCAACGGCTCGCCATTCGGCATCGCCGCCATTACCAACGAAGATGGCCGCGTCACTCTGACGATGCCGCACCCCGAGCGCTCGTTCCGCTACGCGCAGAATTCGTGGCGGCCGGATGGCGCCGGGGAGTATTCCGGCTGGTACCGCATGTTCGCCAACGCCCGGCGCTGGGTGGGGTAGGGGTCGTGATCGACACACCGGAATCAAGCCTCCGGACGGGTGTCGATCGTTCAACTCACGACGAGTCCGGCGACCATGCGCTGATGCAGCAATTCCAGGACTCGGGCGATGGAGCGGCCTTCCGCACTTTGTTCCTGCGCCACAAGGATCCGCTGCTGGCCTTCCTGCTTAGGCTCTCCGGGCGCAATGACGTGGCGGAAGATGTCTCTCAGCAGGCCTGGCTCAAGTTGCTGGAGGTCGCACGGCGCCGGGGCTATCGCGCAAGCGAGGTTGCTTCATTTCGGACGTTCCTGTTCACGCTGGCGCGCAACTACTATGTCGACAAACATCTGCGAGCTCACCAGGCCACCCGGGTAAATCCCCTGAGTGAATTGCACGAGCAAACTCTGCCGGCGATGAACCAGTCGCCCGAGGACACCGCGGTGGCGAGGCAGCTCGGTTCAGCCCTCGAGCTTGCACTGCGCGACCTGCCGCACGAGCAGCGCGAAGTGGCGGCGCTGTGGTCGGTGGGCTTCGAGATCGACGTCATTGCGACGGTCGTGGGCGCGCCGCGCGACTCGGTGATCAGTCGGAAGAAATACGCATTGTCAAAGCTGCGCCACGCGCTGGGGCGGCAGGGCATCAAGGAGGCCTGAAGCATGACGGGTCCGGGCGAACAAGATGACGACGCGTCCGACGAGAGTGTGCGCACCGCGCTCCGGCGTTCTCAGCCGCACACCAGCTCGGCACACGATGCCGTGGTGCTTGCGGCCGCGACGCGGGTGGCGGGAGAGCTGCGCGCGCGTTCGCGGTCGCGCTGGCTCGTGCCGGTATCACTCGCGGCCAGCGTCGCTTTGTTATCTGTCTGGACAATCCACGTGATGCGAGACACGCCCGCGCGTGATGACACTTTGCGCGGCGCGACGCAGGCGCAGCGTGTCGTTCCGGCGGACGCCGCGCGCCTCGCAGCTGCGCCCATCGAGCTGCACTGGGAGGCGGTGCCGGGTGCGAGTTCCTATGAGGTGACGCTGCGCAACGCGCAGGGCGCCGTGCTGGGCGTGCGCGCCGCCGGTGGTTCGACCACGCTGCCCTTCGGTCAAGTGATGAATGAGCAGCTCGAGACCGGCACCTATTTCTGGGCAGTGCGCGCGCGCGGCCCGGCGCTCGACACCGAGCTTGGACCCTTCTCCTTCTCGATCATCGAGAGTCTCCCTTGAAACGGCGCCACGCCATCGGTGCAGCCGTGGCGCTGGCTGCGACGATGCTGGAAGCAGGCGCCGCACAAATACACGTGGGCGATGCGGCCATCACGATCGACGAACCCTTGTCGGTATTCGAGCCCGGTGACCGCCTCATCGCGGGCCCGGACGGTGCACTGCGGACCGTGCGTGACGTACTCGAACTGCGCACCCGGCATGAATTCGTGGAGCCAGTGCGTGTGACGGTGCAGCGTGGCGGTGTGCGCACCTACCTGGACCTTGGCGCGGAAGCCCATTGGGGTCTTCATTCGCCGGTGACCCTTGAGGCGGCAAAGTCGCGCCGTCGCGCGCCGGATCTCGAGTCCGCGGCGCTGCCGCTCGAAGAGCAGGGTTACGCCGCGTTGTTGCGTTGGGATGGCGCGACTGCGACGCGCGTGTGGCGCGAAGCTCTGGCCATGCGCAACCTCGTGGATACCGCGAGCATCGCCACCGTCAAGGCGCGGCTCGGCAGCGCGGAGGCGGCACTGCTGCGCCGGGATCTCGCGGCCGCCGACGGCGAATTCGGCATCGTCGATGAGCTTCTGCAGAAAAACTGGCCGCGCGCCCCGCTGCGTTTTCGCGCGCTGCTGGGGCGCGCGATCATCGCGGCCGAAAAACGTGACCTCGCGACGAGCGAGATCCTGCTGAAGAGCGTCGACACGCTTGCGCAGACAGTGATGCAGCCGTCACTCGTCGAAATCGATGCATTGCGTGTCTGGGCACGCCTGCAGTATTCCCGTGGTGACATCGACGATGCGCGCCAGCGTTACGAAAGCGCGTACGCACTGGCCCAGAGGCTCGTGCCCGATTCGGCGACGGTCGCTCTGCTCGAAAGCAGTATCGGCGTAATGATATGGCGGCAGGGAGACCTCGCGGGCGCCGAGCGCCGATTCTCGCACGCGCTAGAGATCGCGATGCGCGAAGCACCCGGCTCAGTGCTGGTTGCGGGTCTGCTCATGAATCTCGGCACCGTGCACCACCTGCGGCGCGACTTCGCCGCCGCGGAGCGCAACTATCGTCGCGCCGTCGATTTTTTCGAGGCGGTCTCGTCGAATAGCCCGGAGACACTACGCGCGCTCACCAACCTCGCGCTTGCACAGGGTCTTGGCGGGAAGCCACGCGAGGCAAATCTCGCACTCGAACGCGTGCTTGCGGCGCAGGAGGCGCGCGAGCCGAATCAACTCGACGTTGCCTATACGCAAAACGGGCTCGGGCTCAATTACGGGCGCCTCGACGACTGGCAGCGTGCCGCCTCGAGCTACACCGCGGCCATCGCGATCCGCGAGGCCAACGGGGCGCTCGGCATCGGACTCGCGAACACCCTGACGAGCCGCGGCGACGCGCGGTTGACGCTCGGTCTGGCGGATGCGGCGCAGGCCGACCTCGTGCGTGCCCTCGCCATCTATGACCGCCTTGCCCCCGGCAGCCACGCACGCGCCGAATGCCTGCATTCGCTGGGCAGGATCGCGCGCCAGCAGGGAGATACCGCGGCCGCCATGGACTATTTTCGGCGCGCCATCGATGTCCTCGATGCGCAGCTGTCGCACCTCGGCGGGTCCGACGAAGCGCGCAGCTCCTACTCGGCTTATTTCAGCTCTTACTACAAGGACTATGTGGAGCTGCTGCTGCGAAGCCGACGCGCGCCCGAGGCGTTCGAAACGCTGGAGCGGTATCGCGGCCGCGTGTTGCGTGCCGCACTCGCGGGTGAGGGCCGCGTCATGGACGCGCTGTTGCCGGCGGACTTGCGCGCCGAACGCGACGTGCTTCTTTCCGCAATAGACAAAGCGCGGAACAAACTGCAATCCATCGAGAAACCCGCGGATGAGGCCGAGCAGGTCGGACGCCTGCTGGCCGAGCTCGAATCACTCCGTGCCCGTCAGGATGTGCTGGATGCGCGCATCCGCGAGCGTGCACCGCGCGTGGCGGAAATCGACCAGGCGCGGGCCGCGACCGTCGATCAGGTGCGCGCCGCATTGCCGCGCGACACGGCGCTGTTGAGTTTTGCAGTGTTACCCGAATCGGTCGAGATATTCGTCGTGACCCCGGGCAGAGGGTCGCGCAGCATTGCGTGGAAGCACGCGAACACCAGCGCCGCCGCGTTGCGTGAACGCGTCGACCGGCTCGTGTTCCTGCTCGCGACGCCCAGTGAGGCGCCCGACGCGCGCCAGGCGCTCGATGCGGGTTCGCATGAGATGTACGACCTGCTGATCGCGCCGGTCGCGGCGGAGCTCGCGCGTTACCCGAACTGGATCGTCGTGCCCGACGGGCCGCTGCACCGGCTGCCGTTCGGCGCATTGCGCGAGCGGGTCGGCGCCGGGGCGCGTTACCTGATCGAGTCCCGCGCACTAACTACCGTCGTTTCGGCCACGGTGTTCAGGCAGTTGCAGCAGCGCGACAGCGGGCGCGCGTACCGTCCCGGTCTTGCCGCTTTCGGGGATCCGCAGCTGAATTCCGGTGCGCGGCTGTCGACCAGCACGGCGCGTGGCGATGTGCTGCGCGACGAGCTCGCTCGTCCGCTGCCGTGGGCACGCCAGGAGGTCGAGGAGATCGCGCGGCTTGTCGGTGCGTCGGCGGAGATCTATCTGGGTGCCGAGGCCACCGAGGGCCGGGTACGTGCAGTGGCGGCGCGCGCGCCCGCTCTGCATTTTGCGAGCCACGGTGTGCTCGACGAACGTTCACCGCTCGATTCGTTCCTGCTGCTGGCGGGCCCGGTGCCTGGGGCAGGGACGTCCGATGACGGCCGCCTGAGTGCGCGCGAAGTATTCGAGCTGCCGCCGCTGGCCGCCGCGCTCGTCATCCTTTCTTCTTGCAGTACCTCGGCCTCCGCCGACAACGACGGCGAGGGACTGATCGGCCTCACGCGGGCATTTCAGGGCAATGGTGCCGGCGCCGTCGTGTCGTCGCTGTGGAAAGTGTCCGACCGCTCCACCGCGGAACTCATGCTCGAGTTCTACAGGCATTGGCCGGCGGTGAGCGCCGATGAAGCGCTGGCGCGGGCGCAGCGCAAGTTCATCACGCGCCATCCATTCTATTGGGCGGCCTTCGAAGTCAGCGGCGCGCGTAAAAAGCCTTAAGCCTTCCGCACCTCCCCAGTCGTGCAAGGACTGAACCCGCACATCGAACGCGGGACAGGGAGAAACACCATGAGAATTCAGACGGCCCTCAGGGCCTGCGCCGCGGCATTGCTGTTCGCCGGCTCGATGACGAACGCGAATGCCTGTGAGCTCTGGCGCGACGGGACCACCCAGTTGTTGCGCGGCAACTGCAATCTGACCCTCAATCCGAAAGGGCCACGTCTGTCGATGGAATTCACTGAGATCGTACCCAATCCGCCGTTCCCGATGCCGGACCTCGTGATCCGCCGTTTCGACCATACCCTCATCAACGGGAGCGTCGAGGTCTACGCCTACGTTCGCAACGTGGGCACGCAGACGTCGTTCGCGACGGATGTTGGAGTCACCGT
>DASTTJ010000393.1:0-5219 GCA_035760205.1 Steroidobacteraceae bacterium
ATGCGCCGCGGCTTGGCATTGGGTGTGAGGGAGGAAGACGCGGCGCTTGCTGTCCGCGGCTGAAGCGATTCGAGGAACGGCAGCGACATCGCGACGCCTACACCCTGGAGAAAGCGCCGGCGTGAGTGAGTCGCGATGAAGGGAGCAGTCAATTTCTTGTTCATTTGGTTTGGAACAACTCGCTTCGGACAATTTCCTCGACCACGGTGCGCACGCCGTACTGGCGCGCGCTCGCACGCTGCAAAATCCGCTCGAGTTCGGCGCGGTCTGAGAAGCGCACCGGTGCCCCCGTGGCGTAGACCAGCAACTGCTTGGCGAGGTTGCGGGCGATGGACACTTCGTCACTCAGGATGAGGCGCTTGAACTCCTTTATATCGGCGAAGGTTCGGCCGTCGGGTAACTCGCCGGCGGAGTCCACGGCTGGCCCGTAGTGAAAGGCGAATGCCTGACCGTTGAGCCCAAAGCCGGGAACGGGCTTCACGTTCTCTGCGACCGCCCGGTAACGCTCGCGGCGCGCTCCCATCACATCGAAACTCTCCAGCGCGAAGCCCGGCGGATCCATCTTGATATGGCACGACGCACAACTCGGGTTGTCGCGGTGCTTGGCGAGCTGCTGGCGGATGGTCACCGCGCCGCGGATATCCGGCTCGACGGCCTTCACATTCGGCGGCGGCGGGCGGGTCTCAATGCCCAGTATCCGCTCGGTGATCCAGTGACCGCGCAGCACCGGCGAGGTGGTCGTACCGTTGGCGGTGAGCTTGAGCACGCTGGCCATGGTCATCATGCCACCGCGCTCGCTGCCAGGCGGAAGCGCGACGCGACGCATCGCAGCTCCCGCCACGCCGCGGATGCCATAGTGGGTGGCGAGACGCTCGTTCAGAAACGTGAAATCCGAGGCAACGATGTTTCGTGCCGGCAGATCCGCGCGCAGCAGTTCGGCGAAGAACAACTGTGTCTCGTCCAGCGCGGCGAGTTTGAGCGGCTCGTCCAGCTCATAGTCGTTGTAGATAGTCGCAGAAGGCGAGGTGTCGTCGATCTTGCGCAAGTCGAGCCAGTAGTCGGTGAAAGCGTCCACGAAGCGGCGCGACTTCGGGTCGTTGAGCAGCCGCTCGGTCTCCTTTCGCAACACCTCGGGCTTGTGCAGCTCGCCCTTTTCGGCACGGGCACGCAGCGCGGCATCGGGTGTGGAGTTCCAGAGGAAAAGGGCGAGGCGCGTGGCGAGAGCCCAGTCGTCGAGCTTGCCCGGCTGCTCCTCGAGATAGACGAAGCCCGGCGAGACGAGGACGCCGGTGTAGGCGGTAAGCATCGCGCGCGCGAAACCTGTGCCAAGCTTGAACTCTCGCTTGAATAGCCCGAGGAACCGTTGCACTTCTGGTTCCTCTACGGGCCGCCGGTAGGTAGTCTGGATAAACCCGCGCAGCAGCCGCTCGGCGTCCAGTTGCGGGGACTTGGAGAGCACTTCGACCGTCACGTTGCTGATGGGATTGCGCAGGAATCCGCCCGGGCCACCACCGCCAGGTGGAAAACCACCAGATGGACCACCCACAGGTGGAGTGCTGTTCGGCGCCACGACTTCCAGCGGCACTCCGCCCTTCTCGCCGGCGCCGAGCCGCCGCATCGGCAGGTCGCCAAACAGCAGCTCATAACCTTTCGTGGCGTGCGCATCGTCCAGCGGCCCCGTGACTTCCAGCCATTGCACGGCGTAGCCGGGCATGCCCTCCTTCGTCGCAAGCGGATTCACATACTGCTCGTCGCTGCCGTTGACGCGCGTGCGGAACAGCCGCATCGCGTCGGAGCGGATGCTCTCGCCGCCTGCGAGTTGCACTTCAATCTCGCCAACGGTCGGCTTCGGCGTGAAATCCATGACACCCACGGGCCGCGTCTGGCCTGAACTCTGAGCGTAGATTCCCATGGGCTCGTTATTGCGGCCGGGCCAGATTTCGTCAGTGTTGGGTCGGTGCCAGACAGGCAGCCAGTAGACCGGCGCCTTCTCCGCACCCTGGCCCTCGTAAAACCAACGTCCGATTCCTCCGCCGCTCACCCAGACGGAGTAGCCCTTCAGCCGGATGCTGTAGCGCCCGGCGACTGGTGCGTTGAAGCCCCAGCCGTAGCCACCGGCATCGCTGAAGATGCTGGAAACCTTACCCACGGCCTCGCGCTCGCGCGTCTCCGGGCTGGAATTGGGCACGCGCCCGGCGCGCACCTCGGGCTGCGCGTGCGAGTCGAGCACAGGAAACATGAGCCGGTCGGACAGCGTGCCGTTCTCGCTGGGCCGATAGCGCTGCCCGATAGCGTCACGCGCGTAAATCTTCCGCACTGACTTCTCCGGCCGTTCAAATGCCGCCGACATGGCCTGGCGCATCGCATAGTCCGCCGCGGTCAGGTAGCGCTCCATCTGCACGAAGGATACGTCGAGCGCCTCGCCGCTCTTGTTGAAACGATTCGCTTCGCCGTCGAGGGGCAATTTGTCCTTCACCAGCGCCCACGGGACGTTCAGGAGATCGCGAAGAGAGTTCTCGTATTCATACCGGTTTAGCCGACGCTGTATTGCACGGCCGTCCCGGGTCGTGAGCTCCTTCTCGAAGGCGGTGAGAGAAGATGAAACGATTTGGTTGAAAGTCGCGAGGTCCGCCGGCGCGGGGCGTTCCTTTCTCTTCTTTGGCGGCATTTCGCCGGCAATGACACGATCAATCACCCTGACCCAGGTGGCAAAGTTTTCCCGGTTGCCCGGCTCGAATGTCAGAAGGCTCAAGTCCAGACCACCATTCGCATCTTCATAATGGCAGTCAGCGCAGTATTGGTCGAAGAATTCAGTCGATCCTTTTTTTAGCCCCTCGTCGGCGAGCGAAACGCCGCACAGCAGCATTGCGACAATGAAGGCGCGCAGTGCGCCGCCATGTGAACGGTGCGGCAGGATGGACGGATCTTTCACGGCAGCAACGATACCAAATGGGCGCAATGCGGCCCATGTCCGCGTGGCCACTTCTGACGTCCTCAGACTTTCGTCTATGAAACTGGCTTTTGCCCGGTCACATGGAGGTTATGCGGGGTGTTGCGCGGTACGCATCAAATCGCTGATAAGCGTATTCGTAGCTCCCTCCGCGAAGGTGAAGCAAAAGACCGATCGCGTCGAGAACCGACAGGATCTGCTCGGGCACAAATCCGCGCGGATCACGACGCTGATCGAAGCCACGAACCCGGCTTTATGAGTGCTGACGCCAAACGCTAACTACTTGAGCAGTCAGCGCCGCTCTCGCGGCAATACGTGGCTAGGCCGAGGCGAACGCTGCGCGAAGGTGGGAGGCGACAGGCACCAGCACATCCGCTCCCAAATACAAGTGGATCATGCCTTCGCGGCAGCTGTAAGTGACCGGCACGCCGGCGGCCCGCAGGCGCTCGGCGTAGGCGTGACCTTCGTCGCGTATGGGGTCGTATTGCGCCGTGATGATCAGCGCAGGAGGCAGGTCGCGCAGATCAGGGGCGCGCAGCGGAGAGGCATGGACGTGCTCGCCATCGTTCGGGGTGCCGAGGTAGTGGCTGCGGAACCAGTCCATGGTGGCGCGCTCGAGTCCATACCCGACTGCAAACTCCCGATGCGAGACGCCCTCGAACGAATGGTCCAACGCCGGCGTGATCAAACATTGGAAGCAAAGGCGCGGCTGCTGGCGTTCGCGCGCCATCAATGAAACCACTGCCGCCAGGTTGCCTCCGGCACTGGTGCCGCCCACCGCCAGCCGGTGGGGATCGCCACCTAAGCTGGCTGCGTGATGCGAGACCCACAGCGTGGCTGCATAGGCGTCATTGGCAGCCGCGGGGAACTTGTTCTCGGGCGCATGTCGATAATTGACTGACACCACGATGCACTGGACGGCGTTGCACAGGAAACGACAGCTTCTGTCCTCGGTATCGAGGTCTCCTACGGTCCAACCGCCGCCATGGAAATACACGAGCACCGGCAGTGGGCCTGCCGCATCGGGGGCGTACAGCCGGATCGGCAACTCGCCGACAGCGGCAGGTATGAGCCTGTCCTCGACACGAGCGACGGGCTCTCCGGGCCCCATCGCTCGCGTGAACGCCAAGACGAATGCGCGAGCTTCGGCGACTGACAGCGTATGTAGCGGCGGCACGCTGGCCAGATGATCGAGTACCGCCTTGGCTTCAGGATGCAGCGGCATCAACCGGCCCTCAGGATGGGCTTGATGGTCAGGCCGGTTTCCGAATCCCGCATGGCCTCGTTGACCTGGTCGAGCGCATAGAATTTCACCAGGCGATCGAACGGCAATCGACCTTGCGCGTGCAACCTGATCAGCATGGGAATGAACACTTCCGGCTGCGACGCGCCCTCGACGATGCCTATCAGCCGCCGCCCGCCGCTCATGAAGTGCACGGCATCGAGGCCAATCTCGCTACCCAGCGGCGATGCTCCTAACATGCCGCAGGCGCCGCGCGGCGCGAGACATTCCACGCCGGTGCGAATGACTGGCATGAGCCCGGTGGTGTCGAGCGAGAATTGCGCGCCACCGCCAGTCAGTCCTTGAATGCCGGCAGCGGCGTCCGCTTGCTTCGAGTTGATCGAGTGCGTGGCACCCAGCTCCCTGGCCATGCTCAAGCGGGCATCGTTCACATCCACGGCGACGATGGTCGTCGCGCCCATCACTTTGGCAGCCATGACGGCGGACAAGCCGACGGAACCGACCCCGAACACCGCGAAAGATGCGCCCGGCTTCACGCGTAATGCGTTCATGACCGCACCGGCACCCGTTTGCACACCACAAGCCAGCGGACCCAGCAGTTCGAGCCGCGCTTCCTTCGGCACCTTGATGGCATTGCGCTCGTGACACAACGCGTACGTGGCAAAAGAAGACTGCCCGAAGAAATTGCCGTTGATCCGCTCGCCGTCCTTCGACAGGGCACTGCTGCCGTCGGCGCGCGCGGCAAAGAAATTGCGTGGGAAGAACTCGTGACAATAGGTGGGCTCGCTTTCGATGCAACTGGCGCACCGACCGCAGGAGTTGAACGTCAAGACGACGTGATCGCCCGGCGCCACCTTGGTGACTTTGTTGCCGACTCTCTCGACTACACCGGCGCCCTCATGGCCCAGCACCACCGGGGGCGGCGTAGGCAAGTGCCCATCGCGGACGACGATGTCGGTGTGACACACACCGGTCGCGACGATACGCACGAGGACTTCCTCATCGCGCGGTGCTTCGAGGTCCAGG
>DASTTJ010000394.1:0-2327 GCA_035760205.1 Steroidobacteraceae bacterium
CGCGCAATCGCTTCGGACTGGTTGCGCTCCTCGGAGCCCACGCCCGGATAGGCACCCGGCGTATCGATGAACGTGATGAGCGGCAGACGGAATCTTTCCGCCAGGCGCATGAGCCGCAGCGCCTTGCGATACCCTTCCGGCTTGGGCATGCCGTAGTTGCGTCGCACGCGTTCCTTGGTATCCCGTCCCTTCTGGTGGCCGATGAGCATCACCGGCGTGCCATCGAGGCGCGCAGGGCCACCAATGATGGCGAGGTCGTCACCGTACATTCGGTCTCCATGCAGCTCCTGGAAATCCGTGAAGATGAGCCCGGCGTAGTCGAGCGTGTAGGGACGCTGCGGATGCCGGGCGAGCTGCGTGATCTGCCACGGCGTCAGGTTTGCGAAGATTGTTTGCGTGAGCTGCTCGCTCTTGGCTTGCAGACGCGTGATCTCTTCCTGGATGTTGACCGCAGAGCCCGAAGGAACGTGTTTCAGTTCTTCGATCTTGGCTTCAAGTTCGGCGATCGGCTGCTCGAAATCGAGGAAATTCACTGCCATAGGGGCGCGAGAATACCCTATCCGCCGATCGACGAAACTCCCGCGCTCACCGGCGGCGGGCTGTACAGCACCGCGATCCGGCCGCGGCCCAACAACTTTTCGAGTTCTTCGGTCAGGGCCGGCGCCGGGCGGACATTCCATTCAGATCCGAAGGAATACGTCCCGCGCGCGCCGGGCGCGAAAAACTGCACGGAGACCTGGCAGCCACCGCCCCGGTATTGCGCCAGCACGGCCGCTAGCCGCTCGAGCGGCAGCGAATCGGTGGACTTGAGTTTGAGCACGATGCGGCGCGCTTCCTTCTCGCGAAGGCGTTCCAGCTCGCTTACTTTGTTGGCGCGCAGCACCCAGGTATTGGCGAATTCATCGAAGCGCAGTTTTCCCTCGATGAGCAGCAGCGCATCCTTCACGAGGATCTCGCGATACTGCTGATACTGCTCGTCGAAAAACCCCACCGAGATACGACCCGAGTCGTCGTCGAGCACGACCTCGGTGCGCGGCCCACGCTTGCGCAATTCTTCGACCACGCCGGCGATCGCCACCGGTTTGCCACCGAAATAGGCGCGACCGCCTTCGGCACTCGCCTGCGGTTTGTCGGCGTCGATGTAATCGACGATGCGCCCGGTGATGAATCGCGGCAGGTCGTTCACGAACCGGTCGATCGGGTGTCCGCTGATCGCACGTCCGAGCGTTTCGCGTTCGGCGCGCAAGCGAACGCTGTCGGTCCATTCGGGCTGGTCGGGCGCGCTGGCTCGCACCGCCTCGGGAACATGAGCGGCGCTCAATCCAAAAATGTCGTGCTGGCCGGTTTCATTCGCCTTGCTGTTCTGTTCACCCAGCGCCAGCGCGGCGTCCAGGCGATGCATCAACGTCGCGCGATTCGCTGCGAGTCCGTCGAGGCTGCCGGATTTGATCAGCGCTTCGAGCACCCGGCGATTGATCTTCGACAGGTCGAGGCGGCGGCAAAGATCTTCGAGGCTCGCGAAGTCGCCTTGTGCGCGCCGCTCGCTGACGATGGCTTCAACCGCACCCTGCCCCACGCCCTTGATGGCGCCAAGGCCATAACGAATGGTCTTGTCATCTACCACCGCGAATTCGTACGCCGACAGGTTCACATGTGGCGGCAGGATGGTGAGGCCGACTTCTTTGCGGCAGTCGTACAACATGCCGACCACCTTGTCGGTGTGGTCCATGTCGGCGGACAGCACCGCCGCCATGTACGACGCCGCCTCGTGCGTCTTCAGCCAGCCTGTCTGATACGACAACAACGCATACGCCGCCGAGTGCGATTTGTTGAAGCCGTAACCGGCGAACTTCTCCATGAGGTCGAAGATGTGCGCGGCCTGACTCTCGGCCACACCATTCTTCACCGAACCTTCGACGAAGATGCTGCGCTGTTTGGCCATCTCCTCGGGCTTTTTCTTGCCCATCGCGCGGCGCAGCAGGTCGGCGCCGCCGAGCGTGTAGCCGGCGAGTACCTGCGCGATCTGCATGACCTGTTCCTGGTACAGGATTACGCCATAGGTGGGCGCAAGCACCGGCTGCAGCGAAGGATGTAGATAGTCGATGGGTGGCGCATGCGGATCGTTGCGGCTGTGCTTGCGATCGATGAAGTCGCCGACCATGCCGGATTCGAGCGGACCCGGTCGGAACAGCGCCACCAACGCCACGATGTCTTCGAACCGGTCGGGCTTCAGGCGCCGGATCAGGTCTTTCATGCCGCGGGACTCCAGCTGGAACACCGCGGTGGTCTTGGCCTCCGCCATGAGGTCGTAGGTAGCCTGGTCGTCC
>DASTTJ010000395.1:0-12948 GCA_035760205.1 Steroidobacteraceae bacterium
TTTCATCGATACCTCCGCGCGATTCTGCGTCGCGGCGGGGCGCGCGGCCGGCTCACCGACGGCGGCCAACACGGACACCTTCTCGGCCGCCTTCGCCGCGGGATCCGGACCGTTCTGCTCCCTGCCAAATTGATCTTTCCACAACGCCATGACAAATCTCCTGTACTTGAATCCGTCGAACGTAAGTACACAGCGAAGTCCGGAGTGTCAAACTTCGCGGCAAATTGTCGGGATACGCCGACAATGAAGTGGCCAGCGTGGCCCCCCGCAACGGGACATCTTGCGCGATGAAAGGAACCTGATATGCCTGCTTCGCCAACCTATCTATATTGGTTGATCGTCGGCTGCGAGGCGGGATTCTGGCTCGTACTCGCGCTGGCGCTCGCGGCGCGATACCTGCTGAGGCGCGAGGGTCTCAGTCGCGTGCTGCTGCTCATGCTGCCCGTTGTCGACTTGTTTCTCCTGGCGTTCACTGCAGTGGACCTCAAGAGCGGAACACCGGCCACTTTTGCGCACGGACTGGCGACAGCCTACGTGGCATTCACGGTCGCGTTCGGCTCGGTCGCGGTTGGCTGGGCGGATCAGCGCTTTGCACATTGGTTCGCATCGGGTCCGCCGCCCGTCAAACCACCCACTCACGGGTGGCCTGCGGTGCGGTATGAGTTTCGACTCTGGTTTCGTTGCATCATCGCCACGGTGATCGCGATCGTCCTGCTGTTGGGCCTCATCGCTTTCGTAGGAGATGAGGTCGTGACGAAACCACTGCATCAGTGGTTCAACATCGCTGTGACGTGGACGATCTTCTGGTTCATCTTCGGCCCGGCCTGGAGCCTGGTGTTCTTTCATCGGGAGGCTAAAGTGAAAACCACTTCACGGTGGTAACGAAGACCGCCCGGCTAGAATTTGACCATTACGTGCCTCACCGCTGTGTAGTCCTCGAGCGCGTAGACGCTCAGGTCCTTGCCGTAACCCGAACGCTTCATGCCGCCGTGCGGCATCTCGCTCACCAGCATGAAATGCGTATTCACCCAGGTGCAGCCGTATTGCAGGCGCGCGGCCACCTTCATCGCCCTGCCAACATCCTGGGTCCACACGGATGACGCGAGGCCGTAGTCAGAGTCATTCGCCCATTCGATGGCTTGGTCCGCGTCCTTGAAGCGCGTGATGCTGACTACCGGGCCGAAGACTTCTTTCTGCACGATCTCATCGGTTTGTCTGGCCCCGGCGATGACCGTGGGCTCGTAGAAGAATCCGCTGCCGCTCCTTGACTTGCCACCGGCCGTAATTTCGATGTGGCGTTTTTCGGCCGCGCGCTGCACGAAACCAGAGACGCGGGATCGCTGCCGGGAAGTGATGAGCGGTCCCATCTCAACGCCCTCTTCTTCCTGCGTGCCCATCTTGATGCTGCTCGCGGCGCTGGATAGATCCGCGACCAGCTTGTCGTAGATCTTGGGGCCGGCATAGATGCGACAGGCGGCGGTGCAGTCCTGGCCGGCGTTGTAGAAGCCAAAGGTGCGCACGCCACCTACTACGGATTCCAGATCCGCGTCGTCGAACACGATGACGGGCGCCTTGCCGCCCAACTCCAGGTGCGTGCGTTTGGTGCCGTTCACCGCCGCCGCGAGGACTTTTTCACCGCTGGCGATCGAGCCAGTGAGCGAGATCATCGCGACTTCGGGCTCCGCGACCAGCGGGGCACCCACGGTGTTGCCGCGTCCACAGACAATGTTGACGACACCCGCGGGAAACAGCTCCGCGCAGAGGGTGGCGAGCCTGAGCGCAGTGAGCGGGGTCTGCTCGGAGGGCTTGAGCACCACGGTATTTCCGGCGGCGAGCGCCGGGCCCAACTTCCAGGCCGCCATCATCAGTGGATAGTTCCACGGCGCGATGGATGCCACCACGCCGATGGGGTCGCGGCGAATCATGCTGGTGAAGCCCGGCAGATATTCACCCGCCAGTACGCCGTGCATGGTGCGCGCGGCGCCGGCAAAGAAGCGGAACACATCGGCGATTGCCGGGATCTCGTCGTTCAATGCTGCGCTCAGCGGCTTGCCGCAGTTCTGCGATTCGAGGCGCGCAAATTCCATGGCATCCGCTTCGATGCGATCGGCGAGTTTCAGCAGCAAGGTGCTGCGATCCTTCGGAACAGTGGCTGCCCAGCCCGGAAAGGCTTTCGCGGCCGCTTTCACGGCCGCGCTGATCTGTTCTGCCGAAGCCTCTGCCACCTGCGCGATGACTTTCCCCGTGGCGGGGTCGAGCACACCCAGCTCCTCGCCCTTGCCTTTGACCAGTTTGCCGTTAACGAGCATTTTCGTGTTCATCGTCGGGCCTCGTGAGGTAGTAAGCGAGCACGATTGGGATGAGCGTCACCGCGATCACGACGACGGCCACCACGTTGGTCACCGGCCGGTCGCGCGGCCGGAAAAGCTCATTGAAGAACCAGATGGGCAGTGTGCGCTCTTTGCCGGCTGTGAATATCGTGACGATGATTTCATCGAACGACAAAGCGAACGCAAGCATGCCCCCGGCCAGGAACGCCGTGGCCACCTGTGGCAGCAGCACATAGCGCAGTGTCTGCATGCCGTCCGCGCCAAGGTCCATGGACGCCTCGACCCAACTCGGTGGCAACCGCCGCAGACGCGCGATGACGTTGTTGTAGACGATCACGATGCAGAACGTTGCGTGACCACACACAATAGTGAAGAACGAGGCATCCAACCGCGCCATTCTCATGGCAGCCAGCAACGCGATGCCCGTGATGATGCCGGGCAATGCGATCGGCAACACGAAGAGCACGGTCAGGGAGTCTTTCGCCGGGAACTTCGCTCGAGCCAGCGCAAACGCCGCGAGTGTTCCCAGCACCAACGCGATGACGGTGGCACAAGCCGCAACACCCAGCGACAAGCCCAGACTTTGCCAGATGTCGGCGCGGCCGAAAGCCACCTCGAACCAATGCAGCGTGAATCCCGGCGGCGGGAATTGATAGGTGCGGTCCTCGGTGGTGAACGCGTAGAGGATGATGACGAACACCGGGATGTGCATGAACGCGAGGCCGGCGAACGCGCCGGCGCGCACCAGCAGCGAAGGCTTGTTTCCGTCGTATCGTTTGTCAAAGAGCATCGAATGCCCCGAAGCGCCTGGCGATACGTAGATAGACAAAGATGAGAACGATGGGCACCACGGAGAACGCGGCCGCCAGCGGAATGTTTCCGGCGGTACCCTGCTGCACGTACACCATCATGCCGATGAAGTAGCCGGGCGCGCCCACCACGCTTGGAATGATGAAGTCGCCGAGCGTCAGCGAGAACGTGAACACCGATCCTGCGGCGATGCCGGGCACCGCGAGCGGCAGCACGACGTTACGAAAGGTCTGCGCGGGTCGTGCGCCGAGATCAGCCGACGCCTGCAGCAGCGACGCGGGCACGCGCTCGAGCGCCGCCGCCATCGGCAGGATCATGAACGGCAGCCACATGTACACGAACACGATGAACATGCCGATGTACGACGACGACAACGACGGGCCACCGACGCCGGGCGCCGCCAGCGCCGTTTCCAGCAACCCGGTGAGTCCGAGCTTGGCCGTCACCCAGGCGATGATTCCTTCTTTCGCCAGCAGCAGGCGCCAGGCGTAGACCTTCACGAGGTAGCTGGTCCACATGGGCAACATGACGCCGACGTAGAAGAGCGCTTTCATGCGCCCGCGCGCGTATCGCGCCATGTAGGTGGCGATGGGCAGCGCGATGATGGCGCACGCAAGCGTCACGGCAATAGCCATGATCAGCGTGCGCACTACGATGTCGACGTTGGCCGGCTGCGTGACCAGTTGGCGGTAGGTAGCCAGCGTGGGTTCGCGCACCACCTGCGCGGTGAAGTCATCGATCCGATAGAAGCTCTGCGCCAACAGCGCAAACAACGAGCCGAGATACACCGTGCCGAACCAGAGCAGCGGCGGAATCAGGAGCAGACAGAGGTACCCGTTCGGGCGTCGGTAGAAGAATGTCGACACCGTGCGAACAATCATGATGAGCCGCCCGATGCGGACAGAAACACCGCCGCGTCGCGCGGCCAGGAAAGCCGGACGCGCGCGCCCACCGTCAATCCGTTCAGCGCACGCGCCTTCTCTTCGGTAATCAATGCACTCCACACCTCCCCGGCATCGAGCTTCACCTGCCAGCGGCTCGCGGCGCCGTGATACTGCACGGCGAGAACGGATCCCGGCGCGCTCACCGTGTTCGGGGGCGCGGGCACCGCTTCACTCTGAATTGCCACATTTTCCGCGCGAATGGCAAACGGCTGTTCAGATCCGCTGATGATGTTCGCAAGCGCGCTTTCGGCGACGTTGGCGCCGCCGACGAAGCGGGCAACGAACGCAGTGCGGGGCCGAATGTACAACTCGCGCGGCGCCGCGAGCTGGTCGATCCTTCCCTTGTTGAATACGGCGATGCGATCCGCCATCGACAGTGCTTCACCCTGGTCGTGTGTCACGTAAACAAACGTGATGCCGAGGCGGCGCTGCAGACTCTTGAGCTCGATCTGCATTTCCTCGCGCAGCTTGAGATCGAGCGCGCCAAGCGGCTCGTCGAGCAGCAGCACTTTTGGGTGATTGATCAATGCACGCGCCAGAGCCACTCGCTGGCGCTGCCCTCCCGACAACTGCGCGGGACGGCGCCCGCCCTGACTGCCGAGTTGCACGAGGTCGAGCATTTCGCGGGCGCTTCGCGCGCGTGTGGCGGCATTCACGCCGCGGACACGCGGACCGTACGCCACGTTTTCGAGCACGGTCATGTGCGGAAACAGCGCATAGTCTTGGAAGACTGTGTTGACGTTGCGATCGTAGGGCGGGACGGCGGAGACATCCTGGCCGTCGAGCAAGACCTGTCCGCGGTCGGGTGCGTCGAAGCCCGCCACGAGCCGCAGGCACGAGGTCTTGCCTGAACCGGAGGGGCCAAGCACCGCAAAGAATTCGCCGGGCTCGATCGCGAACGACACGTCATCGACCGCGCGCACGTCACCGAACAAGCGCGAGACGTCGCGGAATTCGATGGCCGCCGTCACGGGGCGGACCTGAGCCTTACTTCCCCCCGATTATCGCCACGTAGTCGCTGACCCAGCGGTTGTACGGCACGCAACCTTCCGCACTCGACGCGCACTTGGCTTCCGGCGTACGCCAGAAGGCGATCTTGTCGAAGTTCTCAATGCCGTTGGTCTGGCAGCCTTCCGGTCCTAACAACTCGTTGCCCGCGCAGGCAGCAGGCACGACCGGATTCGAACCGAACCAGGCAGCCACATCACCCTGCACCTTGGCGGAGATGGACCACTCGAGCCACTTGTAAGCGCAGTTGGGATGCCTGGCGCCGGTGGCGAGCATCGTGCTGTCGGCCCAGCCCGTGGCGCCTTCGACGGGCACCGTGGTGGCGACCTTCGCCTTGTTCATGAGCAGTGTGTTGGCCTGGAATGGCCAGGAACCCGACGCGACGATGCCTTCGTTCTGGAAATCCTGAACCTGGACGTTGGCGTCATGCCAATAGCGCTGGATCAGCGGATGCTGGCCACGCAGCACGTCGAGCACCGCGGCGTACTGGGCTTCGTTGAGCTCGTACGGATCCTGGATGCCGAGCTCGGGCTTCCTGGCCTTGAGGTACAGGGCGGCGTCGGCGATGTAGATAGGACCATCGTATGCCTGCACGCGGCCCTTGTTGGGCTTGCCGTCCGGGAGTTTCTGCGACTCGAACACCACCGACCAGGAAGTGGGCGGCGCCTTGAAGGTCTCGGTGTTGTACATCAGCACGTTCGGACCCCACTGGTAGGGCACGCCGTAGTGTTTGCCGTCGACGTAATGCCAGGCGGCCTGCTGCAGGCGCGGATCGATGGTGTTGTAGCTGGGGATGCGGCTCACGTCGATCGGCATTACCGTGCCACCGCGAATCAAGCGGAGTGATGCGTCGCCCGAGGCGGTCACGAGATCATAGGGAGCGGAGCCCGCGGGCGGCCACGACGCATCGCCTGGAGGGCTCTGCGGGGCGCCACTCGTCAACAGCGAGACCATCTCGTCGGAAGTGCCCGCCGTCTTCACCGTGACTTTGCAGCCGGTGTCGGCCTCGAACTTCGAAACCCAGTCGTAGGCCTTATCCGTTTCGCCGCGTTCGATGTAGCCAGGCCAGGCGACGATGTCGAGCGAACCTTCGAGCTTGGTCATGGCCATCATGTCGGCCGTCACCGGTGGCGCCGTGGCATTCTCGTTCTTCGAGCAGGCGGCGAGCGTCAGCGTGGCGCTGCATGCGACTAGCAACAAACGTTTCGCGGATGCGCAGAACATGGCGAGCCCCTTTTTGTATGCGTTGTGAGTCCAGGCGACCTTGCGGGCTATTCTAGGCATTCCCGGACGTCAGCGCCGCATCGCGCGCTGCAGAAATGCCATCGCCGCGGAGTTGAGGCAGGTAGCGGCAGCCACGCGCATCCAGGTGCTTGGAAGCTGCGTGGGCGAGAACAGGCTTCCCGGCGCGCACAACACACCCTCGCGGCTGCCGGCCGTCGCGAGTTCGTTCGTGTCGCGCCCAAAGTCCGCCCACAGATACATTCCCCCCGGCGGCGGCCCTGCGATCCGGGCTCCCATGCGTTGCAGCGCTTCGGCGGTGCGTGCGCGGCATTCGTCGAGCTTGATGCGCAGGCGTTCGAGCATGCGCTCGTAACTTCGCTCGATGATGATCCGCGCCACCACGCGTTCGCCGAGTTCGCTGGAAGAAAGCCCGGTGAGCGCTTTGATGTCGCGCAGTTCGCGCGCCAATGCCGGATGCGCCGCGACGAAGCCGACGCGCAGATTGGCCGCGAGCGTCTTGGCGAAACCGCCGACATAGATGACGCGATGCCCGTCATCGAGGCTGGCCAGGCGCACGGCGTGACGACCCTGCAGGTCACCGTAAATGTCGTCTTCGAGAATCATGAAATCGTGGCGATTGGCGAGATCCAGCACGCGCGCCGCCACTTCGGCGCTCATGCACGAACCCGTGGGGTTATGGGCTACCGAGTTCAGGATGAACAGCTTCGGACGTTCGCGCGCCAGCAGGCTTTCGAGCGCGGCGATGTCCGGACCATCGACTCCGCGCGGCACGCCGACGATACGTGCGCCAAACGCCGCGAACCGCGCGAACATCACGAACCACGCCGGATCTTCGACGAACACGAGGTCCCCGGGCGCCAGGAAACGCCTGGCAACGAGATCGATGGCTTCGGTGGCGCCGGCGCTGGTGACGATCTGTTCGGGGGCGACCACGATGCCGGCATGCGCGAGCCGCGTGCTCAATGCCTCGCGCAGCGGTAGATAGCCCTCGACGGCGCCGTACTTGAGCAGCCATGAGCCGCGGCTGCGCCCGACGCCGCGCACGGCCGCCGCGACCATTTCGTGATCCAGCCAGTCTTCGGGAAGCAGTCCGGCTCCGGGTTGCTCGCTGCCGGGCGACTGCCGCCGCTGCGCGCGCAGCAGCCAGCTCACGTCGAGCACGGTGCCGGGCAGTGGGTGGGCCGCCGCGCGCCGGTGCGCCGCCTTGTGATTGCGCAGACGCACATAGAAACCGGAGCCGCGGCGGGATTCGATGAGCCCGGCGGCAATCAGCTGATCATAAGCCTCGACCACGGTGGAACGGCTGACGCGCGATTCTTCGGCGCAGTTGCGGATGGAAGGCAGTCGCGTGCCCGGTCGCAGCGCATGGTTCTCGATTCGCTGCGCGAGGCGCGCGGCGAGCTGGGCGGGCAAGCGGTGGTCTTGTTTGGTCTGCAGCGCCATATAGAAAGAGCGGGCCAGTCAGATGAGTTGGGAGAATAACTGTACTGTAACTGTACTGAGGCCGTCCCGTATATTTCATGCCATGAACGCAAGTCTCACCGCGACTACGCCCTCGCTGCCCGACCGCGCCGCCATCGAGTCGGCTGCGCAATTCCTGGCAACGCTGGTCCCACCTACTCCGCAATACCTCTGGCCGCAGGTGGCAGCGGCGTTCGGCTCGGAGGTGTGGCTCAAACACGAGAATCACACGCCCATCGGCGCGTTCAAGGCGCGCAGCGCCGCAATGTATTTCCAGAAGACGATGCAGCGGGAACCCGGCTGCCGCGGCGTAATCACCGCCACCCGGGGCAATCACGGCCAGGCAGTCGGCCTCGCCGCCCGCCGGTTCAAACTACCCGCCACGGTGTACGTGCCGCACGGCAACAGCGTCGAGAAAAACAACGCCATGCGCGCGCTCGGCGTAAAGCTCATCGAACACGGCCAGGATTTCCAGGAATCGCGCGAGGAAGCCGCGCGCGTCGGCGCGCGCGATGGCCTGCACATGGTGCCGGCGTTTCATCCGGACATCGTGCTCGGCGTCGCCACTTATTGGGCGGAGCTGTTCCGCGCAGCGCCGGACCTGGATGTGGTTTACGTCCCCATCGGCCAGGGGTCGGGGGCCTGCGCAGCTGCCGCGGCCCGCAATATTTATTCGCCGCGCACCAGGATCGTCGGCGTGGTGTCGGCACATGCGCCAACGTTCTCGAAATCCTTTGCAGCCAGGCAAGTCGTGGAAGCGCCGGTGGAGACGAAACTGGGCGACGGCATGGCCTGCCGCAGACCCGATCCCGAGGCGCTCGCCATCATTCTCGCCAACGTGAGTCGCGTGGTGGAAGTCACTGACACCGAACTTGCCGCCGCGATGCGCGCGATCTTCGCCATGACGCACAACGTCGCCGAGGGCGCCGGCGCCGCGGCCTTCGCCGCCGCATGGCGAGAACGAGAGTCGCTCGCCGGTCAGCGGATCGGTATCACGGTCAGTGGTGGAAACGTCGACACCGGGTTGTTCGCCGACGTGCTGGCCGGTAAATACTGAGTAACGCCATGAAGATTGTCGACCTGCCCTTCGGCACCGTCGATTGGAACACGGTGGTGCGCACCACTCACGCCGGCGAGTCCGGCCAGGCCCATTGGCGCACTCGCCACTTCGGCGACGTGCGCGTGCGCATGCTGGAGTATTCCGCCGGATACCTCGCGGACCACTGGTGCACGAAAGGCCACTTCATGTTGTGCCTGGAGGGCGAACTCGACACCGAGCTGGCCGACGGCCGCCGCTTCGTACTCAAACCCGGCATGAGTTATCACGTGGCCGACGGCGCCGAGCCGCATCGATCATCCTCTCGAATCGGTACCAGGCTCTATGTCGTCGACTGACACCGGGACGCCGGCCACTTATGAAATCTCGACCGAACCCGGGCGACTCGATGTCGAGGCGATTCACGCCTATCTCACTCGCTCATATTGGTCGCCGGGAATTCCGCGAGAGACCGTCGAACGCGCCGTGCGCCACTCGTTGTGCTTCGGGGTTTACGAAACGGCCACCGGAGCACAGGTGGGCTTCACACGCGCGGTCACCGATCACGTGACGTTTGCCTATCTGTGCGACGTGTATGTGCTCGAGGCGCATCGCGGGCACGGGCTGGCCAAACGGATGATGCGCGAGGTGATGGCGCATCCGGCGCTTGCCGGCGCCCGCCGCGTCATGCTCGCGACCCGTGATGCGCACGGACTTTATCGCCAGTCGGGCTTTGCCGATGTCGGGCAGAGCGTGACGCTCATGGAGATCGTGCGGACGGACATGTACGCCGACTGACGGCCGTATACTGCGGCGCATGATTTTCTCGAGATCGATGGGTTATGCCGTGGCGGCCGCAGCGCTGCTGTCGATAGCGGCCTGCGGTAGTACGCCCACACGCGAACTACCATTGAAAGAGGTCGTCCCGCTGACGGCACCGGTGCTTGCGCCGGGTGTCGA
Organism: Steroidobacteraceae bacterium; assembly: GCA_035760205.1. GTDB lineage: Bacteria > Pseudomonadota > Gammaproteobacteria > Steroidobacterales > Steroidobacteraceae > CADEED01. The sequence continues at coordinate 9,795 of DASTTJ010000395.1, forward strand.
ATCCAACTCCGACAAGCTCTTCGTCGTCGTCACGTTCTCCGGCGGCGGCAAGCGCGCAGCGGCGTTTTCTTTCGGTGTTCTCGAAGCTCTTCGCGACATCAAGGTCACTACTCCCGACGGCGAGCAGCATTCACTGCTCGATGAGATCGACCTCATCTCCGCGGTTTCCGGAGGTGCGTTCACGGCCGCCTACTACGCGCTGTTCGGCAAGGAGGCGTTTGAGAGCTACGCACCGCGGTTTCTGAACCATGACACCGAGCAGGATCTCTGGAACCAGGTGCTCAAACCCACGAACTGGCCGCGGTTGGCCGATCCACTGGTGAGCCGCAGCGATCTCGGAGTGGAGTACTTCGACGAGGAACTGTTCAATCGCGCTACGGTGCACGACGTCATGACGCGTTCGCCGAGAGTCATTGTCTCGGCGACCGACCTGGTGCGCGCCAAGCCTTTCGCGTTCACGCGCGAGCAGCTGAACGGCATCTGCGTGGATCCCAGGAGCATCCCGGTGGCGCGTGCGGTCTTCGCGTCCGCAGCGACACCCGTCTATTTCGCACCGCTGGTCATGCGCACTTTCGCCGGCCAGTGCGGTTATCAGCTACCCGACACCATCAACACCAGTACGCTAGGTGAGAAAGACGTCTATCGCCGCGAGCGGACCGAGCGATTGCTGTCGTTCCTCGACTCCGAACACTTTCCGTACCTGCATCTTGCGGACGGCGCGCTTGCCGACAACCTCGGCGCTCGCGCCATCCTCGATGAAGTGGCGCTCGGTGACACTGTGACCGACGCGCTGCGCCGCAACGGGTTCTCGCGCGCGCGCCGCATGTTGTTCATCGTGGTCGATGCGCGCACTGGTTTCGACGAAACCCACGCGCACCAGCCCGAGCCGCTTGGCATCAAGAAGGTCATGGACGCCGTGGTCAGCGTCACCTTCAACCGCTACAGCTTCGAAACCATGAATCTGTTGCGCACGCGCGTGCAGAACTGGGAGACCGAGGTGCGCAGCACCCGCTGCAATGTGGCGTTGGCTATTCCCGATTGCGACAAGTTCGACGTAGACCTCGTCGAACTCTCCTTCGATCGCATAAAGGACACAGGCGAGCGCGAATACCTGAACCGCGTGCCCACGACATTCACTCTGTCGCCCGAGCAGATCGTCCGTTTGCGCCGCGCCGCACACCTGCTGGTGGACGAATCCACGGAGCTGCGCACGTTTCTCGACGAATCAGCGAGTTCGGCGGCCAAACCGCGGAAGTAGGCAGGCTCCGACGCCGTCATCCGTACTCTTCCGGATACAGCGAATGCGCCGCCTGCGCGACCCTCGCTAGATGCGACCGATCCGGCGAATACTGGTTGCCGTCAAGAATCCCGCGGCCCGGGCACTGCCTGCGGTCAACAAGGCTGCGCAAATCGCCAAGGGCCTGAACGCGCAACTCACACTCTTCCACGACATCGCCACGCCTCTGTACGCCGAGTCGCTTCAGGGCCGCGACTTCGACCTGCCGTCGTGGCAGCGGGAGGTGCAGACGTCGCGGCGCGAGCAACTCGAGAAACTGGCGGCACGAATTCGCAAGCACGGCATTGCCGTCGACGTCTCTGCGGACTGGGACTACCCGCCCTACGAAGCAATCATCCGCAAGTCGCAGCGCCTGGCCGCCGACCTGCTCGTCATCGAAAATCATCACGGCACCGGCAGGCATCCGGCGCGCTGGTTGCTGGCGTACACCGATTGGGAACTGCTGCGGATGTGTCCCATCCCGGTGTTGCTGGTGAAGAACCGGCGGCTCTATCACCGCCCCAGGGTGCTTGCGGCCGTGGACCCGTCCCACGCCTTCGCGAAGCCGAGCAACCTCGACCGGCAGATCCTGCGCGCGGGCGCACAACTGGTCCATGCGCTGCGCGGCGAGCTGCACGCGTTGCACGTATTCCATCCCGGAGTCCCCATCGTTCCGGCCATGCCAGACGGCCCCATGCTCGACGTCGCTGCCGAGCGCGACTTGGAACGCGCCGCGCGGCGCAAACTGGAGCGGACCGTGGACGGGTTCGACGTGAAGCGCAGCCACTGCCACCTTGTGGAAGGACGGCCGAACGAGGCGATTCCCAGCGCCGCCAAACGCGAACGCAGCGCCATCGTCGCCATGGGCGTGGTGTCGCGCTCAGGGCTCAAGCGTTTTTTCATCGGGAACACCGCCGAATTCGTCATGGACGCGATAACCGCGGACATTCTCGTGGTGAAACCCGTGGATTTCGCCTCGCGGGTGCCCCGTTCGGGGCGCGGGGTCCAGATCCTGTCGATGCCCATTCTGCCGGGCTGAAAACCCGTCAGGGACCGGTCGTTTCGGCGCACCGGTCGCGGTGAATGGGCGTTACCGTGAACGGAGGCCGGGACGCCATGAAATCGAAAATATCGTCGAGCGCGAGAATTCCGGCCAGACGTCCACGTTCGTCCACGACCGGAATCCGGCGCACACCAGCCTGACGCATGCGATGCAAGGCTTCGTCGAGCGTGGCATTGGCCGGGACCGTCACGGGGTGGTGAATCATGACTTCGCCGACCAGCATTTTTCGCGGATCGCGCTCGCAGGCGATTACTGTCGTGACGATTTCCCGATCGGACAACATGCCGATGACGCGCTCGCCCCCGATTGCGCCGGCCGCCTCGACCACCACCAGGCATCCCACATTCCGCTCGCGCATCATCCATGCGGCGGTGGTTAGTTCCTCGTGACGGCGCGCGGTGACAACGTGGCGTTGGCACAGTTCGTAGGCGTTCATGGGGAGTTCCTTCTCGACATGAAAAAAACTCATGCTGCACTCAATAAGACGGCGTGCACTGCACGTTATCAATAGGGATAATGCGCATCTGCCTGTTCAGCCAAGCATTCATCCAAACCCCGAGGACTCGCTATGCCACGTGGGAAAATTCCAGCCACCTCGAGCGTGCGCAAACGCGCACCCCGCAAACCTGCCACCACTCCGAGGGCAAAGCGCAGCGCCACGCGTTTCGTCGGCCCGGAGCAGCGCGCGGCGCTGATCGCCGAGGCCGCGTTCTTTCGTGCCGAAAAACGCGGTTTCGCTCCCGGCCATGAAACAGAAGACTGGCTGGCGGCCGAAGCCGAGGTGGACACGAGGCTGATGTCCGCACTTGCCTAAC
>DASTTJ010000396.1:0-10942 GCA_035760205.1 Steroidobacteraceae bacterium
CCGGGGGTAGGGATGAAATTCCAGAAAACGCTTATCGGCGCTCTGATGCTGGCTTTCCACTGGGTCGCCGCCCAGGGCGCTGCTCAAAAAGCGTCCTTCACCAGCGAGGTTTCGACCACGCAATGGCCGCTGGCGGACTTCGATGCACAGCTCCCGGTCGACTGGACCGACGCCAACTTCCTGGTCCTCGAGTTCCGTTCCTCGACCAGTCAGCGGTTCGAACTCGGCCTTGTTAGTGAAGAAGGCAATGCTTCGAAGCGAATTCACCCGTTCGCGGGTGTATGGGTACGGGCATCCATCCCGCTGCGTTTCTACCGCCAGGGCCTGGGTGACGCCGACGAGCTCGCATCGACGGTAAACCAGCCTCGCAACAGCTATTGGATCAACATCGAGGCCGGCGGACACGCGCCCGCCCGACGTGTCCGCGCCCTGAGCGTCACCATGAGATATCCGGCGCGCGCAGCGACAGTCGAAATCCGCAAGGTGAGCCTGGCCAAGACCGATCCTGGCGACGCGGTGCTCGACGGCGCCACCCCGCTGGTCGACGACTATGGGCAATACGCCCATGTCGACTGGCCAGGCAAGGCGCGCACGCGCGACCAGCTGAAGCGGGAATGGGGCCAGGAAAACCGCATGCTGGTTCCGAAGGCCGCGATTCAGCAATGCCGCTACGGGGGCTACGCAGCCGGACGTCGCAAGGCCACCGGCTTCTTCCGCGTCGAGAAGATCAACGACCGCTGGTGGTTTATCGATCCGGAGGGTTGCCGCTTCTATTCCACTGGCGTGAATGGCGCCGGTTCGGATCCGCCGCGTACGCAGATCGTCGGGCGGGCAAAGTTGTTTGCCAGCATCCCGACGGCTGCACAAATTCCAGCACCAAATACCGAACCGGATCCATTGCGCGATCCCGTGTCGTTCTACGTCGCCAACCTGCGCCAGCGCTTCGGCAACCAATGGCAGGGCGCCTGCGCCCTGCTCACTTCGCGGCGCATGCGCGCCTGGGGACTGAATACCGCGTACGGTGCCACGCTCAACGATTCTCTGCCCGCGGGCTCGACGTTGCGGCAACCGTATGTCTTTCCATTGCGCGGATGGCAGCAGAGCCCCGGCGCCATCATGGGTCTGCCCGACGTGTATTCCGAAGCCTTCGCTCGGCTGGTGGACATCGAGGCTGCGCAACAACTGGGGTCGCGCAAGACCGACCCGTGGATGATCGGCTACTTCATCGGCAATGAGCCACCCTGGCCGGCGCGCGAAAGCCAGCTCGTCGATCTCGTGCTGGCTGGCCCTGCCAGCTCGACTCAACAGCGCTTCAGGAACGAGCTCGAGAAAGGCGACACCCCGGCAACGCGCAAGGCGCTGGTGCATGCGGCGTTCACTCGTTATCTCGAGATCGTGAATGCCGCGGTCAAGCGGCACGATCCTAACCACCTGAATCTCGGCATCCGTTTCGGTGGTACTCCGCCCGATGAAGTCATAGCGCTGGCGCGCGGCTTCGACGTGTACAGCATGAACAAGTACCGCTGGGCACCGCCCAAGGATTTCATCGACCGCGTCTATACGATCCAGAAGCTGCCCATCCTCATCGGCGAATTCCACTTCGGCGTGCCCGAACGCGGCCTTGCGCCGGGCCTTGTGCAGACCATGAATCAGTCGGAGCGCGGAGTCGCTTACTCCTACTACGTTGAACACGCCGCCGCGCACACCGCAATCATCGGCACGCACTGGTATCAGTGGATAGATCAGCCCGTCACCGGCCGGCATGACGGTGAGAACTACAACATCGGCTGGATAGATGTAACCGACCGACCGTATCCGGAGCTGGTCGCGGCGGCAAAGGCCACGCACGCCAAGATAGACGACATCCATTCGGGAAAACTCGCGCCTACCACGCGCAAACCCAAAGCGTCGGAGTTCGGGACCCCGGAAGATTCCATCCACCTGGGCATCCCCGCGATCCAGTGAGCTGACCCACGGCGAATCACCTCGACTCATTTATGCGTCGGCTGGCACCGAACACTGTCGCGCGAGATCCTCCAATCACCACGAGGAATGTGCACGCGTTCGGCGCCGGTGCCGTTGGAACAACGGAACCTCCCTGATCTCGGCCGCCCCGGACCCGCTAATAGCCCTGCGCTGCGCCGTCTTTCCGCGATTCCGATGCGCCGAAGTACACGCCCTCGGCGTTTCTCATGATGGCCTGGTAACCGCCGAAATCGCCGTCATTGGAAATGGTCACCTTGTGGCCCCGCGCTTCGAGCGCCTTCACCGTCACGGGTGAAGCGCCCACTTCGAGCACTACCTCGCCGCCATCCTTCATCAATTCGCCCGTGGGTTCACTCGATCCGTCATGGCGTGCGCGCGGCGCGTCGCCGGCTTCCTGCAGGTTCATGCCGAAGTCGATCAGATTCACGATGATCTGCACATGTCCCTGTGGCTGCATGGCGCCGCCCATGACGCCGAACGAAAGCCACGGTTTGCCGGCCTTGGTCACGAACGCGGGAATGATGGTGTGGAATGGCCGCTTGCCCGGTGCGTACACGTTGGCGTGTCCGTCCTCGAGCGAGAACAACTCGCCGCGATCCTGCAAGATGAAACCGCAACCCGTGGGCGTCATGCCTGAACCCATGCCGCGATAGTTGCTCTGGATCAGCGAAACCATGTTGCCGGCCGAATCCGCAACCGTCATGTAAATGGTGTCGCCCTGCTCGAGTGCCTTCGGATCGACTGGATACTCGAGTGCCGCGCGATCCTTGATGAGTTTGCGCCGCTTCGCGGCGTAGTCCTTCGACAGCAGCCCCGTGAGCGGAATTTTCGCAAACTCCGGGTCTGCGTAGAAACGCGCGCGGTCCTCGAACGCGAGTTTCTTGGCCTCAACGAGCAGGTGCAGGTACTCCGCGCTGCCGAAACCCATGGACTTGAGGTCATAGGCTTCGAGGATATTGAGCATCTGCAGCGCCGCCACGCCCTGCGTGTTGGGCGGCAGTTCCCAGACATCGTAGCCACGGTAGTTAGTGGAAACAGGTTCGACCCAGTCGGACTTGTGCGCCGCCAGGTCGGCGGCCGTCAGGTATCCGCCGTTGGTGCGCATGTACGCCTCGATGCGTCTGGCGATATCTCCCTGGTAGAACGCCTCGCGGCCGCCTTCGGCGATCGCCGTGAGAGTGTTGGCAAGCAATGGATTGCGAAACACTTCACCCTTCGCCGGCGCGCGACCCTTCGGAATGAAGACCTCGGCGAAGCCCGGGTACTTCTGCAGATTTCGCGCATTCCGCGCCCAGCCCTCGGCGACGATCTCGGTAACCGGAAAGCCATCGCGCGCGTACGCGATCGCCGGCGCCAGCAGCTCTTTCATCGGCAACTTGCCGAACCTGCCGTGCAACTCGAACCAGCCATCGACGGTGCCCGGCACCGACACCGGCAGCGGACCGGTGCGCGGAATTGTTGCGGAATCGAGCTTCCCGAGTTCGGCCCGCAGCTTCTCGAGCGTCAGCGATCTCGGTGAGCGCCCGCTGGCGTTGAGCCCGTGGAGCTTTTGCGTCTTCGCGTCCCAGACGATGGCAAACAAGTCGCCACCCACACCGTTGCCCGTGGGCTCCATGAGACCGATGGTCGCGTTGGCGGCAATCGCGGCATCCACCGCCGTGCCACCGCGCTTGAGCACGTCGAGCGCAACCTGACTGACAAGCGGATGGCTGGTCGCCGCCATGCCTTGAGTGGCAATGACCTCGGAACGCGTGGGAACCCGCGAGCCACTGGGGCGCGAGCCGGCAAAACCGCCTTCCATGGTCATGGCGAGGAACAGCGCAACGAAGGCGATGCGGCGCAAGAGCGGATCAGGCGGGTTTCTGGGCACGCGAAATGCCCGATTCGAATACCTGACGCACTTCGCCATTGAGAACACGCTCCTGGAAACGACCTTGGGTGTAGTTAGCGACCACGCGCCGCCAGAAAGACACGGCGACCGGATTGCGCAGGTACTCGGTGATTTCCCACCGTCCGGCGAAACGATTGAGTATGAGCTCCACCGCGAGGCGGCCCACGCCGCGGCGGCGGAAGGTACGCGCCACGAAGAATTCCGCCATGCGATAGTCGACGGCCGGCTTGCTGGGCGTAACGCCTCCCCGCGCCACCATGGCGAACCCCACGGGTTCCGCGCCGCGCAGGATGACGAGAGGATTGACGGAGGAATCGCCGAACCACCGCGCAAGCTGGTCCGACTCGCTGTAACCGATTTCGCCAAGCGAAGTGGCACTGAAGACGCCGGTATTCAACGGCGACAGATCGTCGAGGTAGTCGCGGTAGACGCTTTCGATCCACTCACGGTCACGGGTGGCGCCACGCGCATCACGGACACTGACTGTCACTTCCCCTCCAGAAAAGACAAAGCCCGGACAGACGTTATAGGTTCTGCCCGGGCCGTGTCATTGAGCCTGACGGCTCGCGCAATTATCGAGTCGATTACTGCGGCGGAGCTTCGGCCGGGGCCGGAGCAGCCGGGTCAACGGCAGCGGCAGCGTCCGTGGCGGAAGCAGCAGCGTCCGTCGCGGCGCCAGCGGCGTCCGTGGCAGCAGCAGCGGCATCCGTAGCGGCAGCAGCAGCCTCGGTGGCGGCCGGAGCGGCTTCAGCAGGAGCGGCAACTTCCGCGTCCTTCTTGGCGCAAGCAGTCATCAGTGCGAGAGCCGCGATCGAAGCGGCGAGTGCAACGTTCAATTTCATGTAGGGGTACCCCAAATTTTCTAGTGGTAAGTGAGACCAAACAAACGTTTGTTGCCGCCATTTGAACTGCGGCGCGCAATTTTATCGATTCCCCAATCCATTTGAAACAAGTGCAATTTTTGTCCGCTGATGGCGACAACACACGCTCGCGAAACGCTTGCTCGCCAGACCAACCTTCCAGGTTCGCCAGTACCGGCCGTCGGAAACCGCGGTTTGTTGCGTCGCATCAATGCGTGGTACCTCTGCGGCCCGCATAGAATCGGCAGATGAATTCACCCGCTATTCGACAGAACATGGACTCCTGGCCGGAAGCTTTTACCGGGCACCTCGAGATTGTGAAGAAACGCAGCGGTTCGGCCCTGCAAACAGCCGGGTACGACGGCCTGCTGGTGCACGCCGGAACGCCACCCCTGCTCTTCCTTGACGACCATCACCTGCCATTTCGAGTCCAGGCGCCTTTCAAGGTATGGGCGCCGCTGGCCGACGCTCCGGATTCCTTCGTGTACTTCGTTCCCGGCAAGAAGCCGCAGCTGCTCATTCACCAGCCGGTGGACTACTGGCACAAGTCGCCGGAGATGCCGAACGACTATTGGACGGGCGCCTTCGAGATCGTGAGCTGCGCCGATCGCGCGGCCGCCCGCGCAGCGCTGCCAAAGGATCTCTCGCGCACGGCGTTCATCGGCGCACCTTTTCCCGAACTGCTGGCCTGGGGTCCCGCGGCGATCAATCCCGAGCACCTCATCGCCCAGCTCGACTACGGTCGCGCGGCAAAGACACCGTACGAAGTCGCCTGCCTGCGTGAAGCGAACGTCCTGGGTGCGCGCGGCCACGTCGCGGCGGAACAGGCGTTCCGCGCTGGCGCGAGCGAGTTTGAGATCGCGCTCGCCTTCATGAAGGCCTGCGGCCAGCGCGAACGAGAGCTGCCCTACAACCCGATCATCGCGCTGAACGAAGGCGGTGCCGTGCTGCACTACCAGATTCAGCAACGCACAAAGCCCGCGAAGCTTCATTCGCTGCTCATCGATGCCGGCGCTGAATTCGGTGGTTATGCCTCCGACATCACGCGCAGCCATTCTTACCAGGACGCCGAGTGGGCGGGGATCATCGCGAAGTTTGATGAGCTGCAATTGAGGCTCTGCGCGCAAGTGCGCGTGGGGCTCGACTGGAAGGACTTTCACCAGGCGTCATATCGAGCGATCAGCGAGTTCCTGCGCGAGGCGGGCGTGATCAACGTGAGTGCGGACGAAGCGGTCGATTCCGCGCTCACCAGCGTGTTCTATCCGCACGGCATCGGCCACTTGTTAGGTCTGCAGGTTCACGACGTGGGTGGTCTGCAGGGCACGCCCGAGGGCAAGCAGATCGAGCGGCCCTACAACCATCCGTTCCTGCGGTTGACGAGAACGCTCGAGGATGGCTGCGTGGTGACGGTGGAACCCGGGTTCTACTTCATCGACCAGCTGCTGGATGAGGCGAAGCAGAAGGCAACGGGCAAGATGATTGAATGGAAGAGGGTCGATCAGCTCAGGAAGTTCGGCGGTGTGCGCATCGAAGACAACGTCGTCGCGCGACCGGGCAGCCATGAAAATCTAACTCGGCCCGCGTTCGAATAACACGCGCGCCGCAAGTGCCGCGTAGACGGCGCACACGATGGCCAGCGCTGCGAGAAACAGGATTGCCGGGCCCTTTGCGCTTGGGGCGAACACTGCGGCGGAAATGCCCACCAACGCCACGGCAACGGCGGAAAAGCCAATGGCAGCCCGATGGCGGCGGAACAGGAAAAACCCGACCAGCAGCGCGAGCGAGCCGGCCACCAGCCCATACGGACGCTGTCCGGGGTGGTAGTCGGTCAGCCCGAATCTCCACAACCACGCGCCACCGAGGAACAGAAAAACGACGGCCGCCGTCCGGAACATCCAGGTGTAACGAATGACGGCCGGCATGATCGCCTTACTAACTACTTCTTCGCCAGCAGGTCGCGGATTTCCTGCAGCAGGACTTCCTGGCGCGGCGGGGCGATCGGCGCGGGCGGTGGCGGCGGCTCGGACTTCTTGAGCTTGTTGATGCCGCGAATCACCATGAAGAGAACCAAGGCGACGATCAGGAACTGGAATACGATCTGCAGGAAGTTGCCGTACTTCCACAGCACTTCGGTCTTTCCATCGGAGCCCAGCCCCAGGCTCACCGCGAGATCCGAAAAATTGACGTCGCCGATGACCTTGCCGAGTGGCGGCATGATCACGTCTTCGACGAGCGAAGCGACAATTTTGCCGAAGGCAGCGCCGATGATCACACCGACCGCCATGTCGATGACATTGCCTTTCATGGCAAATTCTTTGAATTCTTTTGCGAGACTCATGGCGCACCCCGGGAGTTGTTATTGGAGTGCGGCGAGCTTACGGCAGCGCGGCGCGGCATGGCAAAGAGCCCGGCCAAAGCGAAACGGGCGCCCGAAGGCGCCCGTCTCATTTCATTTCGCGAAGCTGACTTCGCGAGAAACCGCTACTTCGAAGCCTTCTTCTTCTTCGGAGCAGCCTTTTTCTTCTTGGCCACGGTGCCGCTGGCCTTCTTGGCGGCCTTCTTCTCGACGGCCTTGGCAGCTTTCGCTTCCTTGGCAGCCTTCTCGCGGCCCTTCTTGGCGTCGGCCTTGGCCTTCTTCTCGGCCTTGTCGATCTTCGGAGCCTCGACCTTCTTCGCCTTCTTGTCTTCTGGCGCAGCCTCGACCGCCACCGGAGCCGAGCGCTCGACCAGCTGCATCAGCGCCATCGGAGCGTTGTCGCCCGGACGCGGCGCCATGTGCAGGATGCGGGTGTAGCCACCCGGACGCGCCTTGAAGCGCGGGCCGATGGTGTCGAACAACTTGGCGACGATCTCCGTATCCCGCAGGCGCGAGAACGCAAGACGGCGATTGGACTCGCTGTCTTCCTTGCCGAGGGTGATCAACGGCTCGACCACACGACGAAGCTCTTTGGCCTTCGGGATGGTGGTGCGGATGGTCTCGTGACGCAGCAGCGACACCGACAGGCTGCGGAGCAGCGCGTGGCGGTGGGAGCTGTTGCGCGACAGCTGACGTCCGGAAAGGTTGTGACGCATTGATCTGTTCCCTAACTAACTAGTCTTAAATCATTCCGCGGTCGGCGTCGTGCTTGAGACCAGCCGGCGGCCAGCCATCGAGACGCATGCCGAGCATGAGGCCGTGGCTCTGCAACACTTCCTTGATCTCGGTAAGCGATTTCTTGCCGAGGTTGGGGGTGCGCAGCAGCTCGACTTCGGTGCGCTGCACGAGATCGCCGATGTAGTGGATGTTCTCGGCCTTGAGGCAGTTCGCCGATCGCACGGTGAGCTCGAGCTCGTCGACGGGGCGCAGCAGCAGCGGGTCGAACTGCATCTCGGAGACCTTGGTGGAGGCTTCTTCCTCACCCTGCAGGTCCACGAATACTGACAGCTGATCCTTGAGGATGCCGCCAGCGCGACGGATGGCTTCTTCCGCGTCGATGGTGCCGTTGGTCTCGATGTCGATGACCAGCTTGTCGAGGTCGGTACGCTGTTCGACGCGCGCGGCATCGACCATGTACGTCACGCGACGCACCGGGGAGAAGGACGCGTCGAGCTGCAGTCGGCCAATCGGACGGCTCTGCTCTTCAAAGGCGGCGCGATTCAGGGCCGGGCGGTAGCCACGGCCGCGTTCAACGCGCAGCGTCATCGTCAGTTCGCCGGCCTTCGTGAGGTTGGCGAGCACCAGCTCCGGATTCACGACTTCGATGTCATGGTCCGTGTGGATGTCACCCGCCGTCACCGGGCCCGGGCCCTTCTTAGACAGGCGCAGCTCGGCGCTGTCGCGCGTGTGCATCTTCAGGGCGACTTGCTTCAGGTTCAGCAGGATGTCGACTACGTCTTCCTGCACGCCTTCGATGGAGGTGTACTCATGGAGCACGCCTTCGATTTCCACTTCGGTGATCGCAGCGCCCGGCATGGACGACAGCAATACGCGACGCAGCGCGTTGCCGAGCGTGTGGCCGAAGCCGCGCTCGAACGGTTCGATGACTACGCGCGCCTGGCGCGGAGCCGTCGGCTGCACCTTGACCACACGAGGCTTCAAAAATTCGCTGACTGAACCTTGCATTCGTACCACCTTCCCCGCCGTCAGGCGGGTCTACCATCCCGCCGAGAGGCGGGTGAAAAAGCACAGCCCGCCGAAGGCGGGTTAACAATCAAAATCTGCTTACTTGCTGTAGAGCTCGACGACCAGGTTTTCGTTGATGTCCGGCAGGATCTCGTCCCGTCCCGGCACCGACTTGAACACGCCACGGAACTCCGTGCCGTTCACGTCCACCCACTCGGGCAGACCCACCTGCGTCGCAATCTGCATCGCGCTCTGGATGCGCAGCTGCTTCTTGGCCTTTTCGCGCACCGTGATGATGTCGCCGGCCTTGCACTGGTACGAGGCGATGGTGACGACGCCGTCGTTCACCGCGATCGACTTGTGCGAGACCAGCTGGCGCGCTTCCGAGCGCGTCGAGGCGAAGCCCATGCGATAGACCACGTTGTCGAGACGGCACTCGAGCAGTTTCAGCAGGTTCTCACCCGATGAACCGGCGCGGCGCGCGGCTTCAACGTAGTAGTTGCCGAACTGGCGTTCGAGCACACCGTACATGCGGCGCAATTTCTGTTTTTCACGCAGCTGCAGACCGTAATCCGACAGGCGCTGCTTGCGCTCGCCCTTGATGCCGCCTGGCGGCACCTGGAACTTGCACTTGCTCTCGAGCGGCTTGACGCCACTCTTCAGGAAAAGATCAGTGCCTTCGCGACGCGAGAGCTTGCACTTGGGACCGGTGTACTTTGCCATCTGTATTTGTCCTGCTTAAACGCGGCGCTTTTTGGGCGGGCGGCAGCCGTTATGCGGAATCGGCGTGATATCGGAAATGCTCGTGATCTTGAGGCCGCAGGCGTTCAGGGCACGCACCGCCGACTCGCGACCCGGGCCGGGACCACCGACGCGCACTTCGACGTTCTTCACACCGTGTTCCTGCGCCGCGTTGCCGGCCTTCTCGGCCGCCACCTGCGCCGCGAACGGCGTGGACTTGCGCGAACCGCGGAAGCCGCAACCGCCCGAGGTCGCCCAGGAAAGCGTGTTTCCCTGGCGATCGGTGATCGTGATGATGGTGTTGTTGAACGAAGCGTGCACGTGCGCGATGCCGTCGAGCACGTTCTTGCGCGCCTTCTTCGGCTTCTTGGGGCCACCCGTCTGGGCGGCGCCGGATGCCGGGCCGGCTTCGGTTTTCTTTTCGTCTGCCATTTTTTAGACCTTTCCTGGGGGCGCGTTCAACTTCACTGCCTGCTTGCGCGGGCCCTTGCGCGTGCGCGCGTTGGTGCGCGTGCGCTGGCCACGGACCGGCAGGCCCTTGCGATGACGGATGCCGCGATACGCGCCGAGATCCATGAGCCGCTTGATGTTCATGGAGTTCTCGCGGCGCAGGTCGCCTTCGACCGCGGTCTTGGCGAGCGCCGAACGGATCGCGTTCACTTCCACTTCGGTGAGGTCTTTCACCTTGGTGGTGGGCGTGATACCCGTCGAAGCGCAGATATCCTTGGCGCGGGATCGACCCACACCGAAGATGTGCGTGAGCCCGATCACAACGTGCTTGTTCATCGGGATGTTGACGCCAGCAATACGTGCCATGTGCTTGTCCTGCTTGAAACCTAACTAGTCTTGTGCTCAGCCCTGGCGCTGTTTATGGCGCGGGTCTGCACAGATGACGTAAACCACGCCTCGACGACGCACGATCTTGCAGTTCTTGCAGATCTTCTTTACCGAGGGACGTACTTTCATGTGTTTGAGTCCTGAAAATTAGCTTTGCGGCGCGCCGCTGCGGCCGTAACCCATGAGATTCGCTTTCTTCATGAGGCTGCCGTTCTGGTGCGACTGCGTGTGCGCGATGAGCTGCGAGAAGAAGTCCATCGCCACCACGACCACGATGAGCAGCGAAGTGCCACCGAAGACGAACGGCACGCCACCCTGCGTCATCATGAGTTCGGGCAACAGGCAGACCGCGGTGATGTACACGGCGCCCCACAGCGTGAGCCGCGTCAGCACCTTGTCGATGTATTCACCGGTCTGCTGGCCCGGGCGGATGCCGCGGATGAAGGCGCCCGACTTCTTGAGGTTGTCGGCCGTCTCGCGCGCGTTGAACACCAGCGCCGTGTAGAAGAAGCAGAAGAAGATGAT
>DASTTJ010000397.1:0-2861 GCA_035760205.1 Steroidobacteraceae bacterium
CTGGAATGACGGCCGCTCGCACCTCGCGGGCGGTGAAGCTCAGCTCGCCGTCAGCCCAAGGCCGGCGAGCCTGCTGTTGTTCGACGGCGCGATCCGCCATGCCGGCAAATCGCCGAACCGCCACTGTCCGGTGGCGCGCTACACCTTCGCCATCAAGCTGCGAGCGGGTAGTTTGTCCGGGGCGACTCAGTCCCTGAAATTCTCGAATTGCAGCGGGCGATCCACCTCTGCCATGCGCAGCAGCGCCATGGCGGCCTGCAGGTCGTCACGCGACTTTCCCGTCACGCGCAGCTTGTCGCCCTGGATAGAGGCCTGCACCTTGAGCTTCGATTCCTTGACCAGCTTCTGCAGCTTGCGGCCGGAATCCGCGTCGATGCCATGACGCAGCACGATGTCCTGGCGCGCTTCGGCCAGGTTGCTGACCGCATCCTTCTTCTCCATGCAACGCACGTCGATGCCACGTTTGCTCAGGCGTTGCGCAAGGATGTCGACCATCTGCTTGAGCTGGAATTCGGCGGGCGCCTTGAGGTTCACTGTCATTTCCTTTTCATTGAGCTCGAAGACTGCGCCTGTGTCCTTGAAATCGAAGCGCTGCGAAAGCTCGCGATTCGCCTGGTCGACGGCATTGGTGAGTTCGTGGGAATCGAGTTCGGAGACAGTATCGAATGAAGGCATATGTGTAGTGTCAGCCGCGCAGGGTCTGCTCGAGCTTCGACACGACGTCCGGACCGACCTTGGTGCGCAGAAAGCCCAGAATGACCGGTACGAACTTCTTCGCATCCTCGGGCTTGAGACCGAGTTTGCCGAAACCGCCGACAATGGAGCTGATGAGCGCGGCGTTGCCGCCAATGGCACCGGCGAGGCCGCCTAACAATCCGCCCAGGCCGCCGCCGGCACCCGAGGGCGGCGCCTTCTTCAGCAGGTCGTAGAGCCCCGGCAGGCTTCCGAGCTGCCTGTCGAACTCGGCTGCGCCGAGCTTGTCCTTCGCGGCCTTCAACAGCACTGCTGTGCCGCCCTCGGCCTGTGAGCCGCTGATGCCGAGGCTCTTGGTCAACTGATCGATGAGTTCTTTCATGAGCGGTTCCTCGTATTCAAATCAGTCGTAGGCGGGTGCGGGGAAGCCATCGGCGCCTTTTCGCCAGGGAGCCCACACCAGCGCGACTTCGCCTACGGCGATATCGGATTTTCGCGCTGGCACCTCGACGGCGCACAGCGGGATGGTGGTGGCATCCAGAGAGGTCTCGAGACGCGCGACCTCCGCGTCGACTTCATGTTTCGTGTCTTCGAGCCGCTGCTGAAGCACCTCGAGACTTTCTTCGGCGCGCGCGACATCCTGTGACTCGCGTCCGATGCGTGTGGCCGAACGCGCTGCCGTGCCGACCCGGCCCACGTTGGTGGCGGAGATGGCCTTGCGGCCCAACAAGGCACCGAGAATCGAGCTGCCGATCGACACCGCAGTCTGCATGCGCTGCTGCGAAAGCTGACTCTTCTCGCGCTCGCGGCGATCTTCGGCGCGGCGGATCTGGTCTTGCAGCTGCTGCAGTTTCGTCTGCCAGCGCTTGCGCAACTCCGCCACCGCGGCATCGCGTTTCTCGCGTGCGACAAGCGTGAGGCGCGAACGGAAATCTCCTTCGGACTCGCCCGCGTGCGAAGCCGTCCTGAGGTCTTCGCTCCACAACAGGTTCGTGCGGGCCGTCTCGTACAGATGTGCCTGCAGCCGCTTGGCCCACGCGGCATAACTCGGGGCGCGCAGTGCCGAACCCGGCAGTTCGGCATATTCGGCGCCTTCGGCTGCCGCGGTGGTCAGCCGCGACTTGAGCTTTACATCGTGGCTGCCGCCTTCCCAGGAAGCGTTGCCGGCGCTGTCATCGAAAGGCGCGAGCCAGCCCGCTGTCTGCCACTCGTCGAGTGCGAACTTCGAATCCACAAAGTGCAGTTTGGCAAATCCGGCGACCATGGGTTTGTAGAGCACCGCGCCTGTGCCTTTCGTGGGGCTCAGGAAATATTCGGCGATGCCCGCGCCCACCGCGGGACGGGATGCGGGTGGCGTAAGGGGCGCGGGTTGGGCGGCCGGGTTGCCAGCCGCGGGAGTGGTGACGCCTGCGGCCTTGCGTCCAGCCATCACGCGCGCGATCTCCGGGCCCGTGAGTGGGCCGCGCAGATACGACAGCGCCCAGCGCGTTTTCATGAGCACCGGCGCGTCGTCGTGCACGTTGCGCATGAGGAAGACGCGCTGCGTAAGGCTCGACATGAGTGCTTCGAGATCCGCACCGTCTTCGGCGCCCGCCAGCGCGGATTTAAGTCCTTCGATGACGCGCAGCTTGTCGCGCTCGGTCTGCAGCCGGCCGATGAACCACGTGCCGCAGTTGGCCAGGCCCTTGTAGTCGAGGTCGACCGGATTCTGCGTGGCGAGCACCACGCCCAGGCCAAATGCGCGCGCCTGCTTGAGCAGCGTGAGCATGGGTTGTTTGGAAGGCGGGTTTGCGGTGGGCGGAAAGAACCCGAAGATCTCGTCCATGTAGAGGATGGCACGCAACGACCCTGTGCCCGACTGGCTGCGCATCCATGCGATGACTTCGTTGAGCACCAGCGTGACGATGAACATGCGCTCGGCATCGTTGAGATGCGCGATGGAGATGATCGAGATGCGCGGCTTGCCGTCGGGTGTGAACAGCAGGCGTTGCGCATCGAGCGGTTCCCCCTGCATCCACGTGGAGAAGCCCGGCGAGGCGATGAGGTTATTGAGCTGCATCGCGAGCTTGAGACGATCTTTCGCGGGAAAGAAGGTTTCAAGGTCGAACGCGCCCAGCTTGTCGAACGCCGGTTTCTGCACGGCCTGGATGAGGCCGGTCATATCGAGT
>DASTTJ010000398.1:0-12004 GCA_035760205.1 Steroidobacteraceae bacterium
GTCGTATCCCAGCGGGCACGCCACCTATGGGTACGTGATGGCCTATCTATTGGCGGACATGGTGCCGGAGCGGCGCCAGGCGCTGATCACGCGCGCCCAAGAATTTGCGCGGCAGCGCATGGTATGCGGCGTGCACTTCCCTAGCGATCTTGAGGCCGGACACCAGGGCGCCTCATGGTTGGTCCAGCGTTTCCTGGCCAGTGATGCCTATCGGGCAGCTGCGAAGCCGGCGCGCGAGGAACTGCGCGCCGCGCTTGACCTGCCCGCGCGCTGAACCGCGCGTCGCGGTCAGCTCGGTTCCGAGGAAAAGAACCGCTTCACGCCTTCGAAGAAGCTTTCGCCGCGCGGCGCATGTTTGCCGGCGTCCTTTTGCAGTGACTCTTCGAACTTGCGCAGCAGTTCGCGCTGCTCGTTGTTGAGCTTCACCGGCGTCTCCACCACCACACGGCAGAACAGATCGCCGCGCGAGCCGCCGCGCACGGGCTTCACGCCCTTGTCGCGCAGCCGGAAGACGCGCCCGGACTGGGTCTCCGCGGGAATCTTCACTGACACGTGGCCGTCCAGCGTGGGTACTTCGACGCTGCCGCCGAGAACTGCGGTTCCAAAGCTGACGGGAACCTCGCACGACAGATGTTCGCCGTCGCGCTCGAAAATCTCGTGTTCGCGTACGTGGACTTCGACATACAGATCGCCAGGTGGTCCACCGTTGCGTCCGGATTCGCCCTCACCCGAAAGGCGAATGCGGTCACCGGTATCGACGCCGGCAGGCACCTTCACTGCAAGACGCTTGGAGCGGCGAACCCGACCTTGCCCCAGGCAACTGTCGCAGGGATTCTTGATGATGGTGCCGTTGCCACGGCATTTCGGGCACGGCTGCTGAAGCTGGAAGAAGCCCTGCGAAATGCGCACTTGGCCGACGCCATTGCAGGTTTCACAGGTGGTTGGCTTGTGGCCCTTGGCCGCGCCACTGCCACCGCAGGTGTCGCACTCCATGAGTTTGGCGACGTCGATCTCGACGGAGTGGCCGAACACTGCCTGGCCGAGTTCGATTTCGAGTTCGTATTTGAGATCCGCGCCGCGGAAAACCTGCGAGCGCCCACCACCTCGGCGGCCGCCGCCGAATATGTCGCCGAACATCTCGCCAAACATTTCGCCGAATGCATCGGCGCCGGCGTTGCCGCGTCCGCCGCCCTGGCGCGATGCGTCGATGCCGGCATGACCATGCTGGTCGTAGATGGCACGTTTGTCCGTTTCGCAGAGAACCTCGTAAGCCTCTTTGGCTTCCTTGAATTTCTCTTCGGCGTCCTTGTCGCCCGGATTGCGGTCCGGGTGAAATTTCATGGCAAGACGGCGGTAGGCCTTCTTGATGTCGGCTTCCGTCGCGGTGCGCGGCAGATCGAGCACCTTGTAGTAATCGCGTTTCGACATTCCCTGACCTTGGAGAAAACGCCCCGCGCCGTTGCCGGCGCGAGGCGTGCAGCCACTCTAGTTAGGCTTTCTTCTTGTCTTTGACTTCTTCGAACTCGGCATCGACGGCATCGTCGTTGCCCTTTCCTGATGAAGAAGACGAACCACCGCCCGAGCTTGCGCCCGCAGCGCCTTCAGGGCCGGCACCGGCGCCCGCCTGGGCAGCCTGGGCCTGCTGCGCAATGTTGGCCGCGGCGGCCATGAGCGCCTCAGCCTTCTTGTCGATGGCCGCCTTGTCGTCGCCCTTGAGGACCCCGCGAAGATCCGACAGTGCCGATTCGACCTTGGCGCGTTCGCCGCCGTCGACCTTGTCACCGAGGTCCTTCAGGGATTTCTCGACGCCATGCACCAGCTGATCGGCACGGTTGCGCGACTCCACCAGTTCGCGGAATTTCTTGTCCTCTTCCGCGTGCGCCTCGGCGTCGCTCACCATCCGCTTGATCTCTTCCTCGGACAGGCCCGAAGACGCCTTGATGGCGATCTTCTGTTCCTTGCCGGTGCCCTTGTCCTTCGCGCCGACATGCATGATGCCGTTGGCGTCGATGTCGAACGTGACTTCGATCTGCGGCATGCCGCGCGGCTGCGGCGGAATGTCGGCGAGGTCGAACTTGCCCAGCGACTTGTTGTCGGCGGCGCGATCGCGCTCACCCTGAAGCACATGGATGGTGACCGCGCCCTGATTGTCGTCAGCCGTGGAGAACGTCTGCGAAGTCTTGGTCGGAATCGTGGTGTTCTTCTCGATGAGTTTGGTCATCACGCCATGGAGCGTTTCGATGCCGAGCGACAAAGGAGTGACGTCGAGCAGCAGCACGTCCTTCACTTCACCCGCGAGCACGCCACCCTGAATGGCCGCGCCAACCGCGACCGCTTCGTCCGGGTTAACGTCTTTGCGCGGATCCTTGCCAAAGAACTCCTTCACGTACTTCTGCACGAGCGGCATGCGCGTCTGGCCACCGACCAGGATGACCTCGGCGATGTCCTGAGTACCGATGCCGGCATCCTTCAACGCGATGCGGCAGGGTTCGATGGTCTTCTTGACCAGTTCCTCGACCAGGCTCTCGAGTTTGGCGCGCGTGAGCTTGATGTTGAGATGTTTCGGGCCCGACGCATCGGCCGTTATGTATGGCAGGTTCACGTCGGTCTGCTGGCTCGACGAGAGCTCGATCTTGGTTTTCTCGGCCGCCTCTTTCAGGCGCTGAACTGCGAGCGGATCCTTGCGCACGTCGACGCCGGATTCCTTGAGAAATTCATCCGCGAGGAAGTTGATGATGCGGTTGTCGAAGTCTTCGCCACCGAGGAAAGTGTCGCCGTTGGTCGATAGAACTTCGAACTGACGCTCGCCGTCGATCTCGGCGATTTCGATGACCGACACGTCGAACGTGCCGCCGCCCAGGTCGTACACGACGATCTTGCGGTCTTTGCCGGACTTGTCGAGGCCGTAGGCCAGCGCAGCCGCGGTGGGCTCGTTGATGATGCGCTTCACGTCGAGACCTGCGATGCGGCCGGCATCCTTCGTGGCCTGGCGTTGCTGGTCGTTGAAGTACGCCGGCACCGTGATGACGGCCTCGGTCACTTCCTCGCCGAGATAGTCCTCCGCGGTCTTCTTCATCTTCATGAGCACGCGCGCGGAAATTTCCGGCGGCGCCTTCTTCTCGCCCTGGGCTTCGACCCACGCGTCGCCGTTATCGGCCTTCACGATCTTATAGGACACCATGTTGATGTCCTTCTGCACGACGGCGTCGTCGAACTTGCGACCGATGAGGCGCTTCACGGCGAACAGTGTGTTCTGCGGATTCGTCACCGCCTGGCGCTTCGCCGACTGGCCCACGAGGACTTCGTTGTCCTTGGTGAACGCGACGATGGACGGCGTGGTGCGATCACCCTCGCTGTTTTCGATGACGCGCGGCTTGCCGCTTTCCATGATGGCGACGCAGGAATTCGTGGTTCCCAGATCGATGCCGATTACCTTGCCCATAAAAATCTCCACTCACTCTTTTTGGGTATTGACCCTAAGCCCCCTTTCTGGAGCCCAGGTCCCTAACTTTCAAGACGAAATTTCTTCAGGGGCCCGTTCAGGCTTTGGGCGCTGAGACGACCACACGGGCCGGCCGGAGCAGGCGCCCATTCAGCTGGTAGCCGCGCTGCACGACGCTCAACACAGTGTTGGGCGGCGCATCGCTGGGCTGCGCCATCATGGCCTCGTGCATCTCCGGATTGAATGCGGCCCCTTCCGGATTGACCTCTTCGATCTGGGCCTTCTCGAAAGCCTTCGTCAGCTGGCGCAATGTTGCATTCTGCCCTTCGATCAGGCTCGTGACGTCGACACTCGCCGCCCCGTCCTTTTGAAAAGTCGCGATGGCCATCTCGAGGGAATCCTTCACCGCGATCAGATCCTGGGCGAACTTCTCCACCGCGAACTGGCGGGTGTTTTCCAGATCCTTGGCGGCACGCTTGCGCACGTTTTCCACATCCGCCAGCGCGCGCAGGTACTGTTCCCAGTGGTTCTTCGCACGCTCCTCGGAAGCCACGAGCGCCTGCTGCAGGCGCTCCATTTCCACCAATGCCACCGCCGTTTCAGGCAATACCGTGGTCTTCTCGTCGGGCCCGGCGATACCGTGCTCATTCAGCGGG
This sequence comes from Steroidobacteraceae bacterium, assembly GCA_035760205.1. Lineage (GTDB taxonomy): Bacteria > Pseudomonadota > Gammaproteobacteria > Steroidobacterales > Steroidobacteraceae > CADEED01. The sequence continues at coordinate 4,099 of DASTTJ010000398.1, forward strand.
TCAGGCATCAAAAACCTCAAATAAAACACATGTTTGCTGATGTTATTCAGCAGATTTGGAGCTGTATTCGGCCGCCGAGGTGGGGCCGGACGGCGGATTATCAAGGATTAAGCAGCAAAATCCTTCGCGTCATCGGCGCGCGAGAGCAGCGCCCAGGATCTTGGCGGTAAGGTCCACGATTGGAATTACGCGCTCGTACGCCATGCGGGTGGGCCCGATGACGCCGATGACGCCGACTACTTCGTTGTCGGCGCTATAGGGAGCAGTCACCACGCTGCAGTCGTCGAGAATTCGGAATCCCGACTCCTGGCCGATGAAAATCTGCACGCCATCGGCTCGCAGGCTGTGGTCGAGCAGATTGAGGATGTCGCGCTTCTCGTTGAACGCCTCGAAGAGTCGGCGCAGCTTGTCGACCGACGAGAGTTCGCCCGCGCCCATGAGATTGGTCTCGCCAGCCATGACGTATTCCATGCGGCTGGCTTCGTCCGCCTTGAAAACATGTTCCGCGACGTTGATGGCGTCCTTCATGGCAGCATTCATGTGTTCGCGCGCTTCGTGCATCTCGCGCAGGATGTCCTTTCGAACCTGGGTCAGCGTCTTGCCGCGGCAGCGCTCCGTGAGGAAGTTAGCCGCGCGCCGCAATTCGTCCGCCGAGTGATAACGCTCGAGCTGGATGATCCGGTTCTGCACTTCGCGGTCGTTGAACACCAGCACGACCAGCGCGCGATTGTCCGAGAGGCAAACGAACTCGATCTGCGAGATCGACGCCTGCCGGGTGAGCGGCAATGTCACCACGCCGGCCAGGCGCGTGACGTTCGACAGCAGTTGCGACGCAGCAGCCACCAGTGCCTTCGAATCGTCACGGGACGCGTCGAGCTGCCGGCGAAGATCGGCGAAGGCCGGATCATCTTCGATGGGAGTGCGCGCCTTGAGCAGGGAGTCGACGAAAAAGCGATAACCCTTGTCGGTGGGTACGCGCCCCGCGGATGTGTGCGGCGAGCTAACAAACCCGAGTTGCTCGAGGTCTGCGACGATGTTGCGGATGGTCGCGGAGGACAGGGCCAGGCCTGACTCGCGCGACAGGGATCGCGATCCGACGGGTTGTCCGTCACGGATATAGCTGCCTACGAGCACCCGCAGCAGCAGCTGTTCGCGCTCGGATAGTGCATCGTCGAGGGTTTCATTCACTGGTGCGAAGCTACCTGTGTGGGAATCGACGCGTCAAGGAACTGCGGCCCTGCGTCATTCGACAGTTTTCGAAGTGATTCAGTGCATTGGCCCCCTGTGTGTCCCATGCTACAAAGCAGCATGGCTCTACCGGCGCAAGCTTGCGCGCTAATAGGCCGATTCAGCGACCCGCGCGTTGCCGAGTCCGCGTTGTCACTCCTCCCGCATCTGAAGAAACGCGGGGTTCGTGCCCTATTGCCCGAAACCGACCCGCTTGACGCACCCGCAGACCTCGTCGTGCGCATCCCCGAAGAAGAAATCGCCAACCAGGCTGATCTGGTCATTGCCATCGGCGGTGACGGCACACTTCTTTATGCCGCCCGCCTCGTCGCCCATCGCGGCGTGCCGCTGGTCGGCATCAATCGCGGCCGGCTGGGCTTCCTCACCGACGTGCTGCCCCAGGACATGTTCGCGTCGGTCGACGCCGCGCTCGAAGGCCGCGCCGAACGCGATGAACGCTCGATGCTCGAAGCGCGCGTCGTCGGCGCCAACGGCGTCAACGTCCGGGCGCTCGCCCTCAACGATGTCGTACTCCAGAAATGGGAAACCGGGCGCATGCTCGATTTCGAAACCTGGATCGACGGAGCCTTTGTGAACTCCCATGGCGGCGATGGGCTGGTGGTTGCGAGTTCCACCGGCTCCACCGCCTATGCGCTGTCGTGTGGCGGCCCCATTGTCGCGCCGCACCTCGACGTGCTGGTGGTCGCACCTATCTGCCCGCACACGCTGTCCGATCGCCCCATCGTAGTGTCCGGTCGTTCGGTGGTCACCATCAAGCTCATCGACCGCCCCGACGCGCGCGCGCAGGTCACTTGCGACGGCGTTTCCCTGGGCGAACTCGTTCCCGGGGATCGCCTCGAGGTGCATCCGACTGCGCAGAAGATCACGCTTCTGCACCCGAACAAGTTCGAGTATTACCGCCTGCTGCGCTCCAAGCTCCATTGGGGGCGCGGCGGCTCCAACAAATCCGAGTGAGTCATGCTTACCCATTTGCAGATTCGTGACTTCGCCATCATCGATCTCATCGATCTGGAAGTGCGCGCCGGACTTACCGTGCTCACCGGCGAGACCGGTGCGGGCAAGTCCATCGTGGTCGATGCCCTGGCGCTGCTCGCCGGCGGCAAGGGTGGCGCCGAGGTCGTGCGCACGGGAACCGAACGCGCCGAACTCTCGGCCACCTTCGACATCAGCGGAAGTCCGGGCGCTTTGCGTGAAGTGCTGGCGGAGCAGTCCGTCGATGCGGAAGACGAACTCACCGTGCGGCGTGTCATCGCCAACGACGGGCGCTCGCGCGGCTATCTCAATGGCGTGTCCGTACCGCTGCAGCTGCTGCGCGACGTCGGCGCCCTCATTGTCGATATTCACGGTCAACACGAATTCCAGTCGCTCACGCGCACCAGCGCCCAACGCGAATTGCTCGACGACTTCGGCGACAACCTCGAACTGGCCGGCAAAGTGCGCGAAGCGCACAAGGTATGGATCGCGCTGGTCAATCGCACCGTCGAACTCGAAGGCAAGGCGCGCGATCGGGATTCGCGCGTGGAATTGCTGCGCTTCCAGGTAAGCGAGCTCAAAGCGCTCGATCTCAAGGAAGGCGAAGTCGCGCAGCTCACCGAAGAACGCACGCGCCACTCCAATCGCGGACGCCTGGCCGAAGCTGCCCAAACCGCGGTCGGACTGCTGTACGACTCCGACGACGGCAATGCGCACGCCACCGCCTCACGCGCACTCGCAGGCATCAAGACGCTCTCGAGTGTCGACCAGCGTCTGGCCAAGGTGATACCGATGGTGGACGAAGCCACCATCCAGATTCGCGAAGCGGCACGCGAGTTGTCGCGTTACCTCGAAACTCTCGACATCGATCCCGCACGCCAGGAAGAAGTCGAACGCCGACTGGCCGCGGTCGAAGAACTCAGCCGCAAGCATCGACTGCCGGCAGCTGAACTTGCCGGCCGCGCCGCGGTGCTCGAAAGAGAGCTCGCCGAACTCGACAGCGCCGACGAACAGCTCAGCACGCTCAAGAAAAGTCAGGCCGAATCCCTCGAGGCCTATCGCAAGCTGGCAACCCAGTTATCCGCCTCGCGCCAGACCTCGGCGCGAGCGCTGTCCAAGGACATCACGGCGCGCATGCAAACTCTTGGTATGGCGGGCGGCCGCTTCCTCATCGATGTCAACCAGGCGAACGGCGAACCGGCCGCCCATGGTTTCGATGTTGTCGAATTCCGCGTCACCGCCAACCCGGGGCAGCCTCTGCGTCCGCTGGCCAAGGTCGCTTCCGGTGGCGAGTTGGCGCGCTTGTCGCTTGCGGTTCAGGTCGCTTGCTCCGCCGAAGACGCTCGCTGCATGGTGTTCGACGAAGTGGATTCGGGCGTAGGCGGCGCGGTGGCCGAAATCGTCGGCCGAGAGCTCAAGGCTCTGGGATTTTCAGGGCAGGCAATTTGCGTCACCCACCTGCCTCAGGTCGCGAGTCAGGGACATCACCACCTGCGAGTGGCCAAGCTGACCGATGGCAAGACCACGCGCACCACCATCTCCGAACTCACCATGGACGAGCGCATCGAAGAACTGGCGCGAATGATGGGGGGCAAGGAAGTCACGGGCAAAGCGCGCGAGCACGCACGCGAGATGCTGCACATGGCGGCGAACCCCGACCAGAAAGTTCGCGGCGGCAAGCGGAAGGCCTGAAGGTTCTGAAGTTGGGCGCGCCGCACGCGCCGTCAGCGTTCAGCCGTTGTTCTTCAACTGCTTTTTTGGGGCTTTTGCGCGCGCTTGACCGACGGGCAGCCCGGCTTGAGGCAATGACCGTATAGCGTCATCGCGTGATCGACCAGTTGGTACCCCAGACGCGTGGCGATCTCTTCCTGGCGCTCTTCGATCGACTCATCGATGAACTCTTCGACTCGGCCGCAGTCCAGACACACGATATGGTCGTGATGCGTTCCCTGATTGAGCTCGAACACGGCCATGCCGTCTTCAAAATGGTGCCGCGACACGAGGCCAGCGGCCTGGAACTGCGTGAGCACGCGGTACACCGTCGCGAGGCCGATGTCCTCGTTCGACTCGATCAGCCGCTTATAGATGCCCTCGGCCGACATGTGACGGGTCGAGCTTCCCTCGAGAATCTCGAGGATCTTGAGCCTGGGTCCCGTAACCTTGAGTCCCGCCTTTCGCAGGTCTTTGCTTTCCAAGCCGTTAGTCTCCGAAAAACGATGCGGTATGATGCGCCACCATGAAACGCCTTGCACTACCAACCATTTTGCTCGCCGCCGGCGCGCTTCTCGCCTCGGGCTGTGTTTACAAGATGAACATTCAGCAGGGCAACTATCTCGTCCCGGATTCCGTATCGCAGCTCAAGGAAGGCATGACGCGCAGCCAGGTCCGGTTCCTGCTCGGCACCCCCATGGTGCCGGACGCGTTCGATGAGAGCCGCTGGGACTACTACTATTACTTCAACTCGCAGAAGTTCGAGGAACCGCTCAAGCGCCGGCTGACTGTCTATTTCGCGGATGACAAAGTGGCGCGCTTCGAAAACATTGGCGTTCCGACGCAGGCAGACCTCGATCAGCTCGAGCGCGATCTACGCAAAGCCGTGGCTGAGACCCAGGGCAAAGAAAAAAATCCCCTGAAGCGCATGTTCGGTCGCGATAAACCCGCGGCCACTGAATCGGCAGCTGAATCGCCCAGCGCACCCGCTAGCGCGCCGGCGACCCCTTCGGAGGCCGAGCAGACTCCCGATCCTGTGCCGCCTTCCGAGCCCGCGCCCGCTCCCGCCGGGACGCCTTCGGGTCCAACCTGAGCGGCCGGTAAATCTCGATTCGGTCTCCGTCTCGCGGCACCGCGCTGCGGTCGCACAGCTCGCCAAAGAGGCCAATGTCCGCGTCCCAGGGCACCTCGACGTCTACGGACTGTGTACGCGCCTCAGCCAGTGCATCGGCCACGGTAGCGCCATCCGGCAGCGACACCTGCCACAACCACTGCCGCTCAGGCGTCGCGAATGCCACGGTGCAGCGCTTCATCTAGTTAGTCTTGGTTTCGCGGGCGCGCTTCACGAAGGCGTCGACCAGTGAAGCCGCCGTATCTTCGAACAACGGTTCGAACAACGCGCCTGCCACCCGGTTGGCAAACTCGAATCTCATTTCGAGCTCGACCCGGCAACCGAGATCGCCGAGAGGCGACAGGGTCCAGAGACCTTCGAGCACACGGAACGGACCGCTGACGAACTGCATGAGGACGCGGCGGTCGGGCTCCAGCAGGTTGCGCGTGGTGAATTCGGCGCGCAGCGGCCCTCGCTTGATGTTGAGCGTCGCGACCACCTCGGTGTCCTTGCGCGAATCGACGCGCGCCGCTGCGCACCAGGGAACGAATTCCGGGTAACGCTCGATGTCATTGATGAGCGCATACATTCGCGCCGGCGATTCCGCAATCAACGCCGACCGTTTAACTTCACGCATGGCGCCAATTTAAATTAAACGGGGGTCGCACGGGTACAATGCCGGCCAGCAACCATCCCATGAACAAGCCAGACAAGAAAAAACACGATCAGAAGGAAGCGCCGCGCCTCATTGCCGAGAATCGCCGGGCGCGCTACGACTACTTCATCGAGGAACGCCTGGAGGCCGGGCTTGTGCTGCAGGGGTGGGAAGTCAAATCCATGCGCGCCGGAAAGGCTCAGGTGGCCGAAGCCTACGTCTATCTGAAGGAAGGCGAGGCATTCCTGTTCGGCGCCAACATCACGCCGCTCAAGACCGCATCCACGCACGTGGTCCCGGACCCTGTTCGCACACGCAAACTGCTGCTGAACAAGTCCGAGCTGTCGCGACTGGTCGGCAGCGTGGAGCGCAAGGGGTACACCCTGGTCCCGCTCGACCTGCACTGGAAGGACGGCCGCGCCAAGCTCGAGATCGGGCTCGCCAAGGGTAAGAAGCAACACGACAAACGCGCCACCGAAAAAGACCGCGACTGGCAACGCGACAAGGCGCGAGTCATGAGACGCGGCTGAACCTGGATCCGGGAGGAAGGATGAAACGAATGAGTGCGCTCGGGATTCTCGCGATTGTGTGCGCGGTCTGTATGCCCATAGCCGGCACTGCGGCGGTCCCCGTCGACGCCTACGGCAATATCGAAGCGGTCAAGTTGGTGCGCATCAACCCATCCGGCCAGATGCTGGCGTGGGTCGCCAATGACGACAAGACCACGCAAGTTTCCGTGCTCGACCTCGCATCGCGCAAGACGCTGCGCAGCTTCAGTGTGGAGAAGGGCTTCAAGGTGCGCGACATCGACTGGGCCGATGACGACACGCTGTTGTTCGCGATCACCGCCACGCTCACTTCGACCCGGCGGAATTGGCCAAGCCGGCTCGAGCTGCTGCGGTGGCTGGCCGCGGACGTGGCGAGCGGTCAGACGCGCGTGCTGATGACCGAGGGCAACAAACGCGTGCTAGGCGGATCGCAGCTCGTGCGCCGCCACATCGATCGCCCCGCGACACTGGTGATGTCGAGCATGGATTTCGCGCCACAGTCGCAGGGAACCGAGATCGGCACACGCCTCGGCGGCAAACGCCGCGATTCGGGCTATCAGCTCAACGCGTTTGAAATCAACACCGACGACGGCAAATCCAAACTACTCGAGAGCGGCTCGCCCTTCACCGCGCAATGGCTGGCGGATGGCAAGGGGAACGCCGTGGCACGCAGCGAATGGAACGCCGAATTCCGCCGCTTCAGTGTGCTCGCCAAGAACGGCGGGTCGTGGAACCGGATTCTCGAGGTCGAGGACGGCAGTGAATCCTGGCTCGCGGGCCTGATCGACAACGACACCGCGGTGGCCGTAGTGACCCACAATGCCGAACAGCGCACGACCTTGTGGTCGGTGCCTCTCAATGGCTCGCCCGCGAAGAAACTCATTGATGACCCCACCTTGGAAGTCGAGGGGACCTACACCGATCCCTATGACGATCGCGTCGTGGGTGTTCAGCTTGGCGGCGCCGATCGTCCCGATCGCTGGCTCGATGCAGCGACCGACAAACGATACACCTCGCTCGGTCGCACCTTCGCCGGAAAACGCATTGGGATCGTGAGTCGTTCCGCCGACAACAAACGCGTGGTCGTCCAGGTGACTAACGAGTCATCACCGCCCGTCTACTACCTCATCGACTACGCTGCCAAAAAAGCCGACATCGTCGGTGAACAGTATCCGGCGCTCGTCGACCAGCCTCAGGGATTGGTACGGCAATTCGACTATCTGGCACGGGACAAATATCCGCTGTTTGGTTACCTGACGGTTCCCGCCGGCGCCGAGGAGAAGAACCTGCCGCTCGTGGTACTGCCCCACGGCGGACCGCATGCGCGCGACACCGACGACTTCGACTGGTGGTCGCAATTCCTGGCCTCGCGCGGCTACGCGGTATTGCGATCGCAATTCCGTGGCTCGACGGGTCTCGGCACCGAGCACCTGCTCGCGGGACGCGGCCAGTGGGGCCTGCGCATGCAGGACGACATCAGCGATGGCGTGAAGTCGCTCATCACGCAGGGGATCGTCGATCCGAAACGCGTATGCATCGTAGGCGCGAGTTACGGCGGGTACGCCGCGCTCGCCGGGGCCGCGTTCACACCAGATCTGTATGCCGGCGCCGTGAGCGTCGCCGGCGTTTCTGACCTGGGCGAAGCAATCGCCTATGAGGAAA
>DASTTJ010000399.1:0-10537 GCA_035760205.1 Steroidobacteraceae bacterium
TACGGCGTGGGATTGCGTTACCGATTCGAGAAATGAATCAGAGGAGGTTGTCATGACACCGCTTGCTCACATCGCAATGGCTGCATCATATGAGCCCGTCTCGGAGGCGCCAGCATCCGTGTGCAGGGTGTTGATCGTCGACGATGACCACAATACCGCCGATACACTCGGTGCGTTGCTGACGTCCGAAGGTCATTTCGCGAAGGCCGCATACTCGGGCTCTTCCGCGGTCGCGCTGTTCGCGGAATTCAAACCGCACGTGGTGGTGCTCCATCTCGGCATGCCTCAGTTGAACGGATATGAAACGCTGCGCCGGATGAAGGCTGCGCGAACACAAGCCAGGTTCGTTGCGATGAGCAGCTTCGGGGGCGCGACTGATCGGAGGCTGGCTTTGTCGACGGGATTCGACGCTTACCTTGTGAAGCCGCTCTCCCTCGAAGCGCTCAACAGGGAAATCTACTTCGCCGACGTCTGAAGTCAGCCGGACCTGGCTGCGCGGCAATCAACTATTCTTCGCGCCCATCTATCCAACTGCGCAGGACTTTGAGGCGCTCGTCGATCACTACCAGATTCGCGCGATAGCCCGGCGCGATGCGCCCGGTCTCACTGCCCAGGCCAAGAAATTCAGCCGGATTGCGGCTGGCCATGCGCAGCGCGTCCGGCAGTTCCACGTCGAGCATTTCGCAGGCATTGCGCACCGCGCCGGCCATGTCCAGATGCGCGCCCGCAAGCCGGCCTTCATCGTCGACGATCTTGTCGCCATTCAAGGTGATGGTGCGGCCCTGAATTTGAAACGAAGGGGTCAGCGCGCCCACGCTCGGCATCGCGTCACTCACCAGAATGAAGCGATCGCGATTCTTGGCGCGCAGTGCGATCTTCATCGTCTCGGCATGCACGTGATGTCCGTCGACGATGAGTCCACACCACGCGTCACTCGCGAGCGCCGCGCCCACGGCGCCAGGTTCGCGATTGCCCAACTGCGACATGGCATTGAACAGGTGTGTGAATCCACGCAGGCCGGCCGCCAGTGCCGGCTGAAGCTCGGCGAACGTGGCGTTGGTATGGCCGGCCGAGACGATGACGCCGGCGTCGACCAGCGCCCGAATGTGCGCAGGTGTGGTGCGTTCCGGCGCCAGCGTCACCATCGTGACACCGCCGTGCGGAGTAGTAAGCAACCGGACGGCATCGTCGTCGAGCGAGCGCAGCTTGCTGGCGTCGTGCACACCGCGGCGCTCGTTGCTGAGAAACGGTCCTTCGATGTGGATGCCGAGCACGCCGGGCACGCCGCGGGCGATCGCGTCGCGCACCGCGCCAATCGCCTGATCCACCACGTGCAGATCGTCGCTGATCAGCGTGGGGAGAAATCCCGTGGTGCCGAAGCGCCGGTGAGCATTACCAATGGCGGCGATGGATTCGACGCTGGGGTCGTCATTGAACAGCACGCCCCCGCCGCCGTTCACCTGCGTGTCGATGAAGCCGGGCACCAGCAGATGACCTTCGAGATCGATAGTTCGATCAGCACCGAGAATTTCCCGAGCGCCGCTGATGGCCTCGATGCGATCACCGCGGACCAGCAAGGTACGGCCGGTCTCGATGCCAGAGTCGGTCAACAGTCTTCCGTTCCTGAACGCCAGCAGCATCAGAGGGTCTCGGTCACTTTGTTGAGATGCGGAGGACGGTCGGGATCCAGGCCGCGCGCCAGCGCCAGCGCATTCGCCATGGCGTAGAACGATTGGATGGCCAGCAGCGGCTCGATGACCGGATTGGCGGTGACCGTGGGCAGCGATATGACGCCCGAGGCATCGGCTCCGGCCAACAGCACGCGCGCGCCGCGCGAAGCAAACTCGGTGGCGAGTTTTTCGATGCCGTCGCGCGTGTCGTCATGTTGCGTGAACATGAGCACCGGAAAGTCCGTGCGCACCAACGCCATGGGACCGTGTTTGACCTCCGCGGAACTGAAGGCTTCGGCGTGCAGCCCGCAGGTCTCCTTCAGCTTGAGTGCCGCTTCCTGGGCGACACCCAGGCCATAACCACGCGCAACGACGAACAGATTGACCGCTCCGCGCAAGGCGTCCACTGCCTTTGTCCAATCGCATTTCCAGGCGCGCGCCAGGAGTTCCGGGAGCTGCGGCAGCGCCGCCAGCAATTTGCGGTCTTCAGTCCAGTTCGCGAGCAGGTGCGCGATGCAGCTCAGCGAGGCGATGTAGGACTTCGTGGCCGCCACGCTGGTTTCGGGACCCGCGTGCAGCGGCACGGCGACGTCCACGAGCTGCATGAGCGGTGATTCCGCCGAGTTGCACAACGCCACTGTCAGCGCGCCGCCTTCACGCGCATGGCGCGTGGCGGAAAGCAGGTCGGGGCTCTTGCCGGACTGCGAGATGGCGATGAACAAAACGCCGTCGAGGTCTGCCTGCGAGTCGTAGATCGAACTCACGGAGGGCGCGGCCGAGGAGGTGAGTACGTGGGTGTGCGCTTCGATGAGGTACTTCGCGTAGGTAGCGGCGTGATCGGAGCTGCCGCGCGCGCAGGTGACCACAGCGCGTGGCGGGTCTTTGCGCAGCCGGGCTCCCAGCGCCTGCAGCAGCGGCGCGTTGTGCATGAGCTGCGCGCCCACCACTTGCGGGCTCTCGGCCGCTTCCCGAAACATCCGCGTCTGGTCACTCACGATGATGCACTGAGCTCCGCAACGAAGTCGTAGATTTCGCCACGGTAGTAAGACTGCGAGAATTCCACCGCGCGTCCGTCCTTGAGATATCCGACACGCGCCACTAACAACCCGGCGTCACGCTCCTGCGCCTTGAGCAGTTTGGCCTGTTCGGCGGTCAACAAAACGGCACGCAGCCGCTGCAGCGCGCGCACCGGGCGGTTGCCTTTCTGTTCCAGCGCTTCGTAGAGCGAAGTTTCCACCGCTTCGAGCGACGGCAGGCAGTCGCGCAGCACCGTGGCGTATTCGAGCGCCATGGGCGCGTCGTCGGCGAAACGAATACGGCTGAAACGAAAGACCGCGGTGCCCGGGCTCGAGCGCAACGTCAGAGATTCTTCGGGCGTAACGGTACCTTCAGCGCGATTCAGCCACACGCTGCGCGGCTCGCGGCCGCGGGCGCGCATGTCTTCCGAGAATGAAGTGAGTTTGGCGAAATTCTTTTCGACGCGGTTGCTGACAAACGTGCCCGAACCTTGTTTGCGCGTGAGCAAACCGTCTTCGACCAGCTCTTCGATGGCCTTGCGTACGGTGATGCGCGACACGGACAACATATCGGCGAGATCGCGCTCCGGCGGCAAGGCATCGTCGGGTCCGATCACTCCGTTTTCGATCGCCTCGCGCAGCGCGCGTTGCAGTTGTTGATAGAGCGGCTGTGAGCTCGATTCATCGAGCTTCGGCAATACCTGCGAGAGTGTTGGCAAGACTTTTTCCCCCTGGAGAAGCTGGAACCATGCCATTCGCATAGAACCAATGCAATACCAATATGGACCTTTGTGATACGCGTGCCTTATATAACGCACTGTTTTTAAGCCAAAAACCGGCCAGCCGGCATAATGGTATGCAAGAGGCTAGTTTTCTTGAACCGATTGGTACTATATTGGCTCCATATTGGTCCGTACGAATACCAAATAGGGGAACCTGATCTATGAGCACCAGAAGTTCGACGTTGATTGCCGCTGCCGTATCGCTGGCCCTCGCGAAACACGCAGCGCCCGCGTATTCACAGGAAGCCGCAAACACTTCGGGCGAGGAAATTGAAACCGTCGTGGTCAGCGGCATCCGCGCCAGTCTCGGTAAGTCGCTTGAAGTCAAACGTGAGTCCCAGGCCGTTGTTGATGTTCTTACTTCTGAAGACGTCGGCAAATTCCCGGACAAGAACGTGGCCGAGGCCCTGCAACGTGTTAGTGGCGTCAGCATCTCACGCGAGTTCGGCGAGGGCGAGCGCGTTTCGATCCGCGGCACGGCGCCCAATCTCAATCGCACTTTGTTAAACGGCCATGCCATCGCGACCGCGGACTGGTTCGTGCTGGACCAGTTGTCCGCCACGCGCAGCTTCAATTACCTGATGCTGCCCACGGAAGTGATCGGGTCCACCGAGGTCTACAAGGGCTCGCAGGCCGACATCGAGGAAGGCGGCATCGGCGGTACGGTCAACATCAAAACGCGAAATCCGCTGGATCTGCCACAGGGCCTGTTCACGGCTTCGCTGACCGGCTCCTACAGCGATCTCGCCGATACCACCGATCCGCAGGTCGGCGCGCTGTGGAGCTGGAAGAACGATGCGAGCACCGTTGGCGTACTGCTCTCCGGCATCTACCAGGAGCGCAACCTGCGCCGTGACGGCATCGAGTTCCTGGGCTACTCCGACCGCCCGATCGCCGCGGAAGGCGGTGCCATTGCTGCCGTGCCCGATCTCGTCGGCTCGGCGCTTTTTGAGCAGGAGCGCGTGCGTACGGGCTTCAACTTCGGCGTGCAGTTCCGCCCCAGCGATGCGGTGGATCTGAACCTCACCGGCCTGTACTCCAAGCTCGATGCCGACAACTTCAATCACAACTACATGGCGTGGTTCAGCAACATGTTCGGCGCGGGCGAGGAGCCCACGAACACCACCATCAATGCGGGCGGCACTCTCGTAGGCGGCACGTTCGCCAACAGCACGGACGGCTGGGGCGTGGTGTACGACGCCATCCTGCGCGAAGCGCAGACCGAGACGCAGGGTCTCGATTTCGACGCGACTTTCCGCAGCAGTGAGTCGCTGACCTGGCACACCAAGGTTGGCTATACCGAAGCGGAAGGCGCCACCAGCGCGCAGCCGTTCTGGGAAACGCAGGCCCGCACCGGATTCACCTGGGACTTCAGTCGCGGCGTTCCGGAAATCGACTTCACCAATATCACCGACACCACCAGCGAGGATTCACTGCCCGTGCTCGGCTGGGCGTCGCACAACCAGTTCCTCAACGAAGACGAAGAGTTCTACGCCTACGGGGATGCGGAATTCGCCGTGGAGATGGGCGCGATCAGCAAATTCAAAGTCGGCCTCAAATACACCGACCATCAGCGCGACGTGAACATCACCTACGGCCAGACGCGCGGACTGCTGGGCGCCACGGGTTGCGGCGGTGCTCCCTGCTCGCTGGCATTCGCCGCGGGCGAGGTGACCCCGGGGGACTTCCTCTCCGACATCGCGCGCCCGGGCACGGTCGATGCGTACCGGTTGGTATCCGAAGCCCGGCTGCGCGAAATCTACGGCGCGCTCGATTTCATTCAATACGACCCGAACGATCCGAACATCGTCGCGAACTGGCCTAACTTCCCGACGTATCACTTCGGACCGCTCGAGAGCTTCACCGTCAACGAAAAGACGCTGGGCGGTTTCGCCATGGCGAGCTTCGAAGGCGAGGGTTTCCGCGGCAACCTGGGTGTTCGCATCGTGCAGACCCAGGCCACCTCCGAGGGCTGGGCGGTGGGTGTTCCCGCCGGCACCCCGGGCGCCGTCAACAATCCGTTCGGCCTGATCGCCCCGTTGTCCATCGACAACGACTACACCGATGTGTTGCCGAGCGCGAACATAGTGTTCGATCTCTCGGACGATCTGCTGTTGCGCTTCGGAGCATCGCGAGTGATGGCCCGGCCGGAATACAACCGCATCGCGCCGACCATCACCTCGTTCACGCCGCTGCTGTTCACGGGCTCGGGCGGCAACCCGACTCTCGATCCATATCGCGCGGACCAATTCGACCTGTCCGCGGAGTGGTACTTCGCGCCGGATTCGCTGCTTGCGGCCTCACTCTTCTATAAGGACATGCAATCGTACGTGGTCAACGGCTCGGGGCCAGAGCGCCTGCCGACGGAAATCATCGACCCGAACGACTCGCGGCTCTCGGATCCGGACGCGGATTGCCAGAGCATCGGCACGGCGCTGTACAGCTGCATCTACCAGATCGACCGGCCGGTGAATGGCGCTGGCGGCACGATCCAGGGTGTGGAGCTGTCCTACCAGCAACCCTTCGCCAACGGGTTCGGCGCGATCGTGAACTACACCTTCTCGGATGCCAATTCGGAGAGTGGCGATCCTATCCCGGGCAATTCGAAGAACACCGCGAACCTCACGGCGTACTTCGAGAACGAGCGCTTCGGCGCGCGCCTCGCCTGGAACTATCGCTCGGAGTACTTCATCGACAACGATCGCGGCCGGGAATTGTACGCGGATGCCACCGACAGTCTCGACCTGTCGATCAACGTGAATCTCACCGACAACTTCGCGTTGACCTTCGACGGCGTCAACCTGCTCGACGAGGAACTGTTCCAGTATTACGACGACGACCAGAGCCGTCCGGCGCGGTACTACGACAACGGGACTATCTACTATCTCGGTGTGCGCGTGAAGTTCGGACAGTAAAGGGAACGGGGGCTTGATCGGAGGGCCGGGTGTCCCGCGCGCACCCGGCCCTCGCTTACAAATGAAGAACCCTATCGACGACATCCTCTTCGTGGGCGGTGGCACCGCCGGCTGGCTCACGGCCGCCATTCTTGCGAAGAGAACGATGGCGCATCCTGCCGGCGGCATGCGCATCACGGTTGTCGAGTCGAGTGACATACCGACGGTGGGAGTGGGGGAGGGTACATTCCCCACGATCGCCAGGACGCTCGCGGCGCTCGGTGTGGACGAAGCCGAGTTCATGCGCGAAAGCGGCGCTGCGTTCAAGCAGGGTATCCGCTTCGTCGACTGGGCGCGGCCGCCCGAAGACGGGCGGCATTCCCACTACTACCATCCATTCGCGCTGCCGCGCAGGAAAGATCTGGACCTGCTGCCGTACTGGTTGTCAGGTGAAGCGGGCGAAGGCGTGTCGTTCGCCGATGCCGTGACGCTGCAGGAGAAAGTGTGCGATGCGGGCCGGGCACCGAAACGAGTTACCGACGCGGAATTCCGCGGCCCCATGAACTACGCGTATCACCTCGATGCCGCGCGTTTCGGCGCCTATCTTCGCAAGGTGGCGATATCGATGGGCGTCACGCATCGTATCGCCACCGTGGAACGCGTCGATCTCGCCGAGGATGGTTCCATTGCGGCAGTCTCGACGCGTGAACATGGCCGCATCACCGCCGACCTGTACATCGATTGCACGGGATTTCGCAGCGAGCTCCTCGGGCGAGCGATGGGCGTTCCATTCAACGACAAGAACGATGTCCTGTTCGTGGATCGCGCGGTCGCCGTACAGGTGCCCCACCGGATGGGCGAGTCGTCGATACCGCCTTACACGATTTCCACGGCGCACGAAGCCGGCTGGACCTGGGACATTGCCCTCGCCCATCGGCGCGGCGTTGGTTATGTCTACAGCTCACGGCACACCAGCGCGGTGCGCGCCGAAGCGGTGTTGCGTGACTATGCCGGTCGAGCCGCGGACGAAATCGAGGTCCGTCACCTCAAGCTGCAGGTCGGATGGCGGGCGCAGCACTGGGTCAAGAACTGCGTGGCCGTCGGATTGTCGGGGGGCTTTCTCGAGCCGCTCGAATCCACGGGCATCATTCTCATCGAAGCGGCTGCATTCCACCTTTCGCATCTCCTGCAACCCGGATGCGACCTCCAATGCGTTGCAAAGCAGTTCAACGGGTGCATGACGCGCCGGTACGAACGCATCGTCGACTTCATCAAGATGCACTACTACCTCACACAGCGGCGGGACACGGATTTCTGGCGCGAAAACGCGCTTGCCGAAACCGCGCCGCAAAGCCTGTTAGCGCACCTGCAAACCTGGCGCGAGCGTGCGCCTTCGCCCTTCGATTTTGCGATGGAAGACGAGTCGTTCGCACCGGCGAACTACCAGTTCGTGCTCTATGGCATGGGGTTCCGGACGGCGGCTCGCCGCGCCGCCCGCCCGGATCCTTGCGCTGCGTTCGCCCGCCAGGAATTCGCTCGAGTCCGCGAGGCTTCGAAGCGGGCGGTCGCCGCACTGCCGGCGCACCGCGAGTTACTTGAGCGCGTATATCAGGCAGGATTCAGTTTCTCCGATGCGGGTCGGTCTCCCAAGGCAAGCAGGCAATGAACAAGAACCACGTTTCGAAATTGGCGCTGTGCGCAGTGTTTGCATTGGTGGGAGCCTGCGGCGGCCCGTCCGAAACAACATCGCAGGCGGCGCCAGTGCAACTCGACGCGCCGCACCTGGGCCTGATCCCCACGCCGCGTCACAGCGTCGGCGCCATCGGAACCTTCCGTGTCGCCGCGACCACCGATGTCCTCTTCTCGGGTGGTGAGGGCGCGGCCGCCGCCGCCCAATACTTCGTCGAACTCATCAGGCAGCAACGCTCCGACCTGGCTTTCGTCAAACCCCGTGAAGACTCGCCCGAATCGGGAAGCATCGCCTTCGTCCTTGCAGCCGACGAGCCAGAACATGCGGCGGAAGGTTATTCGCTGGCGGTCTCGCCCAAAGGCGTCACGATCACCGCGCGCACACCCGCGGGACTCTTCTATGGTGCTGTCACGCTGTGGCAGATCATCACAGCAGAGGCCATGCTGGGTTTGTCGGTCGACATTCCCGCGCTCAGGATCACCGACCATCCGCGCTTCGCTTGGCGCGGACTCATGCTCGATTCCGCGCGACACTTCCAGTCGCCGGAGTACATCAAACAGTTCATCGACTGGATGGCACTGCACAAGCTCAACGTGCTGCATTGGCATCTGGTCGATGACCAGGGCTGGCGCCTCGAGATCAAGAAATACCCGAAGCTCACATCGGTAGGCGCCTGGCGCGTGCCGGCCGGACAGGCACCGCTTACCGACATCGATCCGGCCACCGGCAAGCCCCGCCAGTACGGCGGCTTCTACACGCAGGAGCAGGTGCGCGACATCGTCGCTCACGCCGCGAAGCGGAACATTACCGTGGTACCCGAAATCGAGATGCCCGGACATGCGACCGCGGCGGTGGTCGCGTATCCCGAGCTCGGTGTTACTAACAAGCCACCAAAGGCCGTGCCTGAAGAGTGGGGCATCTTCCCCACGCTGTTCAACGTCGACGACTCCACGTTCACGTTCCTCGAGAACGTGCTCGCCGAAGTCATCGAGTTGTTTCCGAGCCCATACATTCATGTCGGCGGCGACGAAGCGCTGAAGGACGAATGGCACAATTCGCCGAAAGTTCAGGCGCGCATGCGCGAGCTCAATCTGAAGGACGAGCACGAGCTGCAGAGCTATTTCATACAGCGCATCGGAAAATTCATCAGCAGCAAGGGCCGCAAGATCATCGGCTGGGACGAAATCCTCGAAGGCGGTCTTGCCCCCAACGCCACGGTGATGTCGTGGCGCGGCATCGACGGCGCGATCGCCGCGGCCAAGTCGGGTCATGACACCGTGCTGTCGCCCGCGCCCGATCTCTATCTGGACCACTGGCAGAGCCCGGGCGATACCTCGCCCGGCCGCAGCAACACGTTGTCGTTGAAGGACGTGTATCTGTTCAATCCGCTGCCCGAGTCCATCCTGCCCGAGCAGCGCAAACACGTGCTTGGGCTGCAGGGCAACCTCTGGGCGGAGTTCATGCGTTCGGAGGCGCGCGTGACGTACATGGCGTTTCCGCGCGCGGCGGCGCTGGCCGAAGTGGCCTGGTCGCCGGCCGAGCGCATCAGATGGGAAGACTTCGAGAAGCGCCTCGAGCCGCAACTTCGCCGCTACGCCACGCTCGGCATCAGCTACGCACGTGAGACGCCGGTGGTGCCGGGCCCGCGCCGTCGCGTGAGCCACGATCTCGAACAGTGTGGTGACGGCTACCTGTTGTCGCTGGAAGACGATGCGCCGCTCACGGGTGAACGCGCCGTGTTCCTCGTGAACATCACCAACCCGTGCTGGGTGTGGCGCGCCGTGGACTTGAGCCAGGTGAAAGCCATCCGCGCCACGGTCGGCCAGATACCATTCAATTTCCAGATCGGCGGCGATGCCGCCAAGATTCCGCTGCACAAGCCCGCGACGAAGTCCGGCGAGCTGCAGATCCGCATCGATGACTGCAGCGGCAACGTGGTGGCGAGCGGGGCGCTCGAGCGCGCGGTGCCCAACTTCGGCCTCACGCCACTGCCCAACATCGAACTGCCTTCTCAGGAAGGGCAACACGACATCTGCTTCACCTTCACGCGAGCGAAGATCGATCCCATCTGGGCGATCGGCGGCATCGAGCTCATCGGTTACTGAGAATGCCGCTGACCATCCGCGCCCCGTTCGCCGGCTGGTGCTCGCCGCTCTCGGAGATTCCCGATGCGGCCTTCGCGCAAGGCATGCTCGGCGATGGCGTGGGGCTCGATCCCACCGGCAATGAGCTTCGAGCGCCGTGTGACGGCGAGGTAATCTCGGTGGCCGCGTCGCGTCACGCGCTGGCATTGCGCGCCGCGGCGGGCGCGGAAATTCTCGTCCACGTGGGTGTCGACACCGTCGGGCTCGCGGGTGAGGGCTTCCATGTGCACGTGCGCAAGGGCGACAAGGTGCGTGCCGGTGATCTGCTGATCACTTTCGATCTCGACCTGCTGGCGCACCGGGCGCCGAGTCTGATGACGCCGATCCTCATTACCAACGGC